>JAQGNK010000533.1 GCA_028291905.1 Polaromonas sp. | reverse complement strand
AGCCGTGCCCGCCCTGGGCCGCAGCCATGCCCGGCGGCTGCGCGAGATCTACCGCTCGGCGGGCTGGCCGTGCCAGGACATGCTTGAAATCGAACTGCTGGCCGCCGGCATGCTGGAGCGCGCCTGCAGCCACGCCGGCCATGAAACCCTGCGCGTGACCGACGCCGGCATTGCCTGGCTGGCAGCCACGCTGGCGCGCAACCGCTCGGCCCTGTCGGCGCATGAAGCGCTGGTCGAGCAGGTCGCCCGCGAGATGGTCCGAGCCGGCCGCGTCGCCTGGCGCGCCTTGAGCCTGCGCGCCCAGCTGCCGCCGGCCAGCGAGGGCGAGAAGGTGCGCTGGTGCATGGTGCGGCCCGACGTGTTCTCGATCCGTAACACCACCCTGGAAACTTGTTTGGACCCCATCGTCCACGAGATCAAGGTCAGCCGCGCCGACCTGCTGGGCGACCTGCGCCTGCCCGACAAGCGCGGCGCCTACCTCGGCCTGGGCGGCGAATGCTGGTATGTGCTGGGCTGCGACGCCAAGGGCCGGCCCATCGGCGCAGCCGATGAAATTCCGGCCGAATGCGGCGTGATGCTGATGGACAGCCAGCGCCTGGTGGTGGCCCGCGCCGCGCCCCGGCGCACGCGGCAAAACCTGCCGCTGAACGTCTGGATGGCGCTGGCCAAGGCGACGCCGGTGGCGGGTCTAAATGAAGGCGTTCAGGGACTGCTGGGCGGCGGCGAGCAAGCGCCGGCCGATTGATTGCCGCAACAGCGCCGGCAGAGCGAAATTTTCCGGCCTGCAACACCAGCCGCCTGAGCGCTACTGAATTCATAGCTGCTTGCGCACTATCTTCCTGCGCCAGAGGCTTTTTTGATGCTCAAAAGCTGTTTGCTGCTCAAAACAGGCGCGCTTTAGAGAGTAGAGAGCGCTCCCTTTTCCAAAACCTTCCAAAGCCCGGCGCCAGCCCGATACTCTGGCACGGCCTGCTCCGGGCCAGCCCTTCGTTTCCCGCTGCGCTCCTTTTGCAGCTGTTCCACCTTCTTGCACTGCCATGGCAAAACCCTCCCATCCAGCGCTGGCGCCAGGCCAGCCCGGCCCCGCAAGCCATCAGGCACCGCCGCACGCGAGGGCGCCCAGCGCCTGGCTGCTGGCGCTCGAAATGCGCGCTTTCGGAGAATTCGGCGCGCTGCTGCCGGCCTGGCCGCTGCTGAACCGGGCCCCCAGGGGCGACCGGCATCCGGTGATGGTGTTTCCGGGGCTGTCGGCCAATGACCTGTCCACCGTGCCGCTGCGCCGCTACCTGCTGTCGCTCGGCCATTCGGCCAGCGGCTGGGACCAGGGCTTTAACTTCGGCCCGCGTCCGGGCGTGCTCGATGAGGCCAAGCGCCAGATGATCCAGTCCTTCGAGCGCACCGGCCGCAAGATCAGCCTGGTGGGCTGGAGCCTGGGCGGCGTCTATGCCCGCGAACTGGCCAAGGAACTGCCGCACATGGTGCGCGGCGTCATCACCCTGGGCACGCCGTTTGCCGGCTCGCACAAATCGACCCATGCCTGGCGCCTGTACGAGCTGGCCAGCGGCCGCAGCGTGGCGCGCGAAGCCGCCAGCTACGACCTGCCCGCCGCGCCGCCAGTGCCGACCACCAGCATCTACTCGCGCTCCGACGGCATCGTGGCCTGGCAGGGCAGCGTTCAGGCGCCCTGCCCGGCCAACCCGCGCACCGAAAACATCGAGGTGATGGCCAGCCACATGGGCCTGGGCTTCAACCCCAGCGCCTGGTGGGCCGTGGCCGACCGCCTGGCGCAGCCTGAAGGCCAATGGCAGTTTTTCTCGCGCGGAAACCGCGGACGCCTTCATGGGCTGATCTACCCGGACCCGAGCCGCTCGGCCTGAACGGCCACCGCAGCGGGCGTTCAGGCGGGGTCGCCAGTGCGTCAGTCTTGCTGGGCCTGTGCGGGCACGGCGGCAAAGCGCAGGACAATCCGGTCACCCTCATCCGACAGCCTCACATCCTGCGCCGCCGCCAGCGCCTGCACATCGGCCCAGACCAGCTTGCGGTAGCCGTCCTCGTAGCGGTCAACCTCGCCTTCGGCAGGCGTGAGCTGCAGCACCACGGTGACACTGCCCTGGCCTTCGCCCATTTCAGCGCTGAGGGTCAGGGTGGCCGGCTCGGTCAGCGAATCAGTCAGCGCCAGCAGGGCCGCGCTCACCACCGTGCGGACGGCATGGCGCGACACCTCGACCGGCACCTCCTCGACCTCGTTGTCCAGCTGAAAACCGCAAAAATGCAGCATGGTGGCCAGCAGGCCGACACACTGCCTGACGCCGGCGTCGAGCCGGACGGAGGTGCCCGGCTCGGGCGCCAGCCAGGTCGCCATGTCCAGGCATTCATCAAGCGCCGCCTTGGCAAACACATTGATTTTGTCGGCTTCTTCGCGAATCGCCGGCAAATCGGGCTGGACGGCCGACAGCTTGTGGTGCATCACGCCATAAATCAGGCCGATGGGCTGCAACGGCCTGACCATGTGGTGGCGCAGGCAGGGCGCCAGGCGCCGCAGCACGGCGTACTGGGCGGCCTCGATCTGCTGCGCCGAGAATGCGCCATCGGATGGCAGGCTGTTGGGCATACTGGTGGGTGGAGTTCTCATGCGCTTCCCGGACAGGTAAGGCGAGCTTCAAGATGGGCAGCTCTGGTTAATGGCAGACTGCACTTCGAGCAGCGCGGGTGCAAAACTGGATTTGACAGGAAGTTGATTAAAAACGGTTGTATCAAAACATTGGGCAGTGAGCAACCCGGAAACAGCAATTTTGTAACCGCAGGCTAACCATTGGCGCACCAGATGTAACCGCATGCTCAGGACAGGCCAAATCAGCCGATCTCCTGGGTCACCAGCTGCGCAATGGTCTGGCAGATATGGGCCACCGTGGCAGGTTTGGCCAGATGCGCGTTAAAACCACTTTTCAGGGCGCGGGCGGTATCAACCTGGCGGCCATAGCCGCTGAGTGCGATGGCTTTGAGACGGCTTGAATCAGCATGTTTGCGAACCTGGCGGATCAGGTCATAGCCATCCATGCCGGGCATGCCGATGTCCGAGATCAGGAGATCGTATTTCGTGCCTTCGAGCATCTCCAGCGCTTGCTGCCCGCTGCTGGCAATATCCACATGCGCGCCCTCAAGGCGCAAAAGCGCGGCGAAAGGCTCAAGCAGGTCAATCATGTCATCGACCGCGAGTATCTTGAGGTCTTTCAGGTTGCCAGTGGTCGCCAAGACTTTTTTATCCTGCGGCTTGCCCTTGGCCAGCGGCAGCCAGACGGTGAAGGTGGCGCCCCTGCCCGAGCCGGCCGAGTCAGCCAGCACCCGGCCGCCCTGTGCCACCGTCAGGTCGCGCACCAGCGTCAGGCCCACGCCCAGCCCCGAATTGGAAGCCACCTGGTGCGGCGCCTGAACGAACATGCCAAAAATCTGCGGCAGGAACTCGGGGGTAATGCCCTGGCCGGTGTCGGTCACCATGAATTTGGCAAACCCGTCATCCAGCGTCAGCTTGATGACGATACGGCCGCCTTCAGGCGTGAACTTGATGGCATTGTTGATCAGGTTCCAGAATATCTGCTCGGTGCGGACCCGGTCGCACAGGGCCAGCACATCTGCCGCATCGCACTCATACGTTAGCGACAACCCTTTATGAAGCGCGGCATCCTTGGCTGCCGCCGCAATCGAGGATGTCAGCTCGGACAGCTCCACCGGGGCCAGCCTGAGCGTGAGCTTGCCGGTCTGCGCCCGAGACAGGTCCAGCAGGTCGTCAATGATCTTGGTCTGGCTGGCCACGGCGAGCCGGATGATTTCACCGGCGCGGACTACCTCCGGCAGCGCCTTTACTTCGGGCTGGCTCACCAGCAGCTCGGCATTGACCTGAATCAGGTTCAGCGGGTGCTTGAGCTCATGCGACATCACCGCCAGGAACTGGTCCTTCATCTCGTTGGCCCGCTGCTCCATGATCAGCTGCTCGCCCTGGCTGGCCTGCAGCGCCTTGCTTTCGGTCATGTCGCGGGCGATCTTGGCGAAGCCGCCGGTCCTGCCTTCCATGCGGTTGACCACGCCGCTGCAATAAAAAATGCTGCCATCCTTGCGCAGATGCCAGCGCTCGTCCATGCTTCTGCCTTCTTCGCGGGCCGTGCGCAGCTCTTGCTCCGGCGCGCCGCCAGCGCGGTCTTCAGGGGTGAACAGCAGCGCGTAACCGCGCCCAACGACTTCTTTTTCGTTATAGCCGAACATGCGCTGGGCACCCACGTTCCAGGTCGTGATGGTGCCCTCGTCATCGACCGTGATGATGGCGTAGTCCTTCGTGGTTTCGGCGGCGATGCGCAACCGCTCCTCGCCAAGGCGCAGGTTTTCCTGGGCTCGGCGCAGCTCGGTCACATCGACAAATGTCAGCACGGCGCCGTCGATCCGGTCATCGACAGTGCGGTAGGGCCGTATGCGCGCCAGGTAGTGCCTGCCATCGCTGCTGCTGACATGCTGCTCGACCTTGTTGAGGGTTCTGAAAACCTCGGCCACGTCATTGGCCAGCGATTCGTAGTCGAGCTTGTGGGTGATGTCGAGCAGCGAGCGGCTCACGTCGGTGTCGATGAGACTGAAAATAGTGGCCGCCTGCGGCGTGTAGCGCTTGATGCGCAGGCCCCGGTCGATGAAGATGGTGGCGATGTCGGATGACGAGATCAGGTTTTGCAGGTCGTCGTTGATCTTGCTGGTTTCATCAACCTTGACCTTCAGCTCGAAGTTGACCGTCGTCAGCTCTTAATTGATCGACTGCAGTTCCTCCTTGCTGGTTTCCAGCTCCTCGGTGGCCGAGCGCAGTTCTTCATTGATGGCCTGCAGCTCTTCGTTGGACGCCTTGAGCTCCTCGGTCGAGGTTTCAGTCTGCTCGATGGTTTCCTGCAAATCAACCTTGAGCTGCTTGATCTCATCTTCAAGCTGGCTGATCAGCGCATGGTGGGTCGGGTCGCCGGTTTCCAGCAGCACATCGCGCGGTTTTTCAAGCACCTCGTCAAACATCACCAGCGTCAGCGCCGCATCGTTGCCCACCTCGCCGTAAAACATCACTGTGATCTGAACCAGCACCTGGCTGTCGCCCCGGCGAATCGCTATGGGGCGGGTCTTGACCGTCTTGCCGGACTGGGTCGACTGGAAAAGCGCCGTGCGCAGTTCGGTGCGCAGCTCAAGCTGCACGTTGTCGAGCAGGTTCAGGGAGGGCGTTCCGCTGCCGAAGAGCATGAAGTTGCCCACGTTCTCGGACAGGTGCAGCACGTTGTGCATGGAGTCGATCAGCACGCTGGGCGACACCATCTGGTCGATGAACTTGCGGTGAAGCTCGGCAAACGATGGCGCCGACACGCCGCGCCGCATCTGCGTCTGCCGGCTCAGGGGAGCACGCTCGCGCGAAAAATCCATCGCTATCGGCAAATGCCGGGGCACATAGGCATTTTCGTTGGCCTTGTAGAGGCGGTGCTTCTTGTCCACGAGCGTGAAAAGATTGGACGCCGCGTCAGCCGACTCCGAGCTGCCCAGGAACAGGTAGCCCTTTGGCTTGAGCGCAAAGCGGAACATCTCAAGCACGCGGGACTGGGCCGCGCGGTCCAGGTAGATCAACAGGTTGCGGCAGCACACCAGGTCCAGCCGGGAGAACGGCGGGTCGCGCAGCACATTGTGGTTGGCGAACAGCACTTTTTCGCGCAGGTGCTTGACGACCCGGAACTGATCCTGCTCCTGGGTGAAGAATTGCCGCAGCCGTCCTGGCGAAACATCGGTCCGGATGGAGGCGGGATACAGGGCATTGCGGCCCAGGCTGATGGCCCTTTCATCAATATCGGTGGCAAAGACCTGCAGGTCGGCGGCGCAGTTGTGCAGGTCCATCTGCTCCTTGAGCAGCATGGTGACCGAATAGACCTCTTCGCCCGTGGCGCAGCCCGCCACCCAGGCGCGTATCGGCTCGTCGGGCTGGCGGTTGCGGAACAAGGCGGGCAGCACATCGCGTTCCAGCGCCTGGAAGGCCTCCTGGTCGCGAAAGAAGTTGGTCACGCTGATCAGCATGTCCTGCAGCAGCGGCTTGGCCTCTTCGGGGTGGGTGCGCAGGTAGTCGCGGTAGGCCGGCAGGTCCGGCAGCGCCCTGACCTGCAGCCGCCGCTCGATGCGGCGCAGCACGGTGGCGCGCTTGTAATGCCGGAAATCATTCCTGGAGTAGCTGCGCAGCAGGCCCATGATGTCGCGCAGGGCCTCTTCGGCCAGTTTGGCGGCTTCCACGTTTTCAACAGCGGCGGCCTTCATGGCGGAGTCAACGTCATTGGGCAGGGTGATGCGGCTGGCATTGGCCCACAGGTCGAGCAGGCATTTGGGCATATCGACCGCGTTCAATACGAAATCGACCATGCCGGTGGCAATGGCGGCCTTGGGCATGCCGTCATGCTGGGCATCCTCCGGGGCCTGCGCCAGGGTCACGCCGCCCTGCTCCTTGACCCTGGACAGCCCGGCGGCACCGTCGGCACCGGTGCCCGACATGATGATGGCAATCGCTCTTTCCTCATGCACCGCGGCCAGGGTGCGAAAAAACAGGTCGATGGCCACGTGCAGGCCCCTGATGCGGGTGGGCTCGCGCAGCTGCAGGTGGCCGTCATTCATGGCCAGGTCATGGGTGGGCGGAATCACATACACGTGATTGGCCTGGACGGCCACGCGCTCGACCACCTGGTTGACCGGCATGTCCGTGGCCCGCTGCAAGATCTCGGACGCGTTGCTTTCATGCTCGGGTGAGAGATGAAGAATGATGACGAACGCCATGCCGTTGACCGGCGGCATCTGCTCAAAAAAACGCAGCAGCGCTTCAAGGCCGCCGGCCGAAGCGCCAATGCCCACCACGGGAAAATCAAGCGGGCTTTTCAGCAGCTCAATGCGATCTTCGGGGCTAGATGGAACTTCTGGCGGATGGGGCATACGGATGAACCGGTCGATAGACACCATGGAATGGTATCGCTGAATAACTGCCGGACAGCATGCACAAGCCACATAACACACTTATGAAGCACTACAGATCTGGCAAGGACTTTTTCTGCTGAGGACATGAAGCGCTTCAGTCAATTTGTAAAACTTTGTTTTACTCTTTCAAGAAATGAGTTTTACCGCATGAAATACCAGAAAACCTTGATTCTCTACTCACCAAATAGACATTGAAATCATTGGATGTGCTTTATTGTGAAGAAATGTTTTCTTTCAAATATTTTATATCCCGACGCTTCCTACAAAGAAAAGCTTGTCGCGGCTAACGGGATGCCGGCGCCGGGTTAGTGCCTGTCGTGTCGCCCCCGCCGCCCGGCCCCCGGGCGCCGCCGGTCAGTGGGGCGCCTTGCCGGTGCCCTGGGCAGATTGCGCGGCGGGCGTGCCGACGCGTCCCACGGCCGAGCGGCGCGCTGCTTGGGCCTGCGGCCTGGCAGTCGTTGGCGGCAAAAGCGCTGGCTGGCCGGTGCAACAGGCAGCGCTGGCCAGGCCTTGCTCGGGCGTCATGGCCTTGGCTTTCGGCAACATCACCGGCTGGCTGCGGCTGTCCTGGCGGTAGCTGTCGATCCGCCGCGCCAGGTAAGCGGTCGGCTGGCCCGCCAGGCGCGGAAAGCTACCCGCTGCCATGCCTTCGCCCTGGGCGCCGTGGCAGTCCACGCAGGCCGGCACGCCCTGGGCAGCCAGCGGGGCGCCCTGCTGGCTCAGGTTGCGAGCCATGGAATTGGCTGGATTGGCCTTGCACGTGGCCGAGGTGGCGGCATGCGCCGGTTGCTGTTGCGTCGCCGAGGCGACCGGCTGCAGTCCAAGCCCGGCCGGAAGCCGCGCACAGCGCATGTCGCCGACGGCCTACAGGCCCGGCCGGCCGACGGCGCCAGCATGCTGGCAGCTTTCAACATCTTCAACCCGAACATTTCAAGGAGCATGCAGCATGGAAGGCAGCACCGATATCAGCAGCAGCGGCGAAGGCACCCGCCCGACCACCAGCGGGGGCGTGGACAACATCGGCGGCGCCGACGGCTTCACGCCCGGCAAGAAATCCGACGTAAGCGACACAGCACCCGCCCCAGCGGAAAAAATGGCTGAAAAGCGCCAGGACCACAATGCGAACCGGGCCGATCATCCAGCGCCGCTGAGTTCGGACTGACGCCGGGGCCAGGCCGGCCGTCCAAACGATTTCAGGCGTCAGCGCCGGCATGAAACCACAGCCGGCTGTCCCGTCATCTCTCGGCGGCACAACACCGTACACCATGAAAAAAGCGTCTCCAGCTTGATGCTGAAGACGCTTTTTTCCGTTGCCGGCAATGCTATTTTTTCAATAGCTTCTTGCGCAGGCAGCGCCTGCGCAAAAGCACTAAAACATCATTATTTATTCAGCCTGGGCGCCGCTGTCCTTCAGGGCCTTGGCATAGTTGGCGATGCCGTCGGTGATTTCCTTCTTGGCCGCGTCCGGGCCTTCCCAACCCGCGACCTTGACCCACTTGCCCTCTTCGAGGTCCTTGTAGTGCTCAAAGAAATGGGCAATCGTCTTCAGGCGCAGCGGGTTCATGTCTTCCGGCTTTTGCCAGTGGGTGTAGAGCGAGCATTTTTTGTCGATGGGCACGGCCAGCACCTTGCCGTCTTCGCCGGCCTCGTCGGTCATCTTCAGGATGCCAATGACGCGGCAGGTCACCACCACGCCGGGGATCAAGGGACCGGGCGTGATGACCAGCACGTCGACCGGATCGCCGTCGCCGCTCAGGGTCTTGGGCACATAGCCGTAGTTGCACGGGTAGTGCATGGCGGTGCTCATAAAGCGGTCCACGAAAATCGCGCCCGACTCTTTATCCACCTCGTACTTCACCGGGTCGGCGTTCATCGGGATTTCAATGATCACATTGAAGGAATCCGGGGCGTTTTTACCGGGAGAAACTTTGTGTAGGGACATTGCTTGCTTTGCGTTGATGGGAAAAGTTGAAGAAACAAGAAAAAAGGCTGGCTGATACGGCTGGGCCAAAGTCGCCAAGGGTGGGGTATTTTGCAGGAAGCTGCGCCCCAAACCAGGGCATTGGTTACCCGGCATTTTACGGATGCCAACCTTACCGGTTGCCAACGACGCCTGTTTTCGCGTTTAATTTCGCCAGTTGGCCAATCGTCCCATCGCCTCCAGGCGAGCCGCGAGGAAGCAACGCAGCGGGTTCCGCTTGCGTGGCGCCCTTACAAGCAAAAAATAACTCTGGAGGTATTTATGACTGGTCACACAGGCGCGCTCATGCTGGCGCTCGTTTGCGGACTCATCGCCGTGGGCTACGGCTTTTGGGCGAGAAGCTGGATTCTTTCGCAGGACGCGGGCAATGCTCGCATGCAGGAAATATCGGCGGCCATCCAGACGGGCGCGGCCGCCTATCTGGCCCGGCAGTACAAGACCATCGCCATCGTCGGCGTCATTCTGGCGGTGCTGATCGGTATTTTTCTGGACGGCAAGACGGCCGTTGGCTTCATCATCGGCGCGGTGCTGTCGGGCGCGTGCGGCTTCATTGGCATGAATGTCTCGGTGCGCGCCAATGTCCGGACCGCGCAGGCGGCCACGCGCGGCATCGGCCCGGCGCTGGATGTGGCGTTTCGCGGCGGCGCCATCACCGGCATGCTGGTGGTCGGGCTGGGGCTGCTGGGCGTCACGGTTTTTTTCTGGTTCCTGGTCGGCAACGGCAACCTCACCCCGACTGCCCGGCTGGCCGAGCTGCTCAATCCACTGATCGGCTTTGCCTTCGGCTCGTCCCTGATCTCGATCTTCGCGCGGCTGGGCGGCGGCATCTTCACCAAGGGAGCCGACGTGGGCGCCGACCTGGTGGGCAAGGTCGAGGCCGGCATTCCCGAGGACGACCCGCGCAACCCGGCGGTGATTGCCGACAACGTGGGCGACAACGTGGGCGACTGCGCCGGCATGGCGGCCGATTTGTTTGAAACCTATGCCGTTACGCTGATCGCCACCATGGTGCTGGGCGCGCTGCTGGTGGCCGCCAGCCCGGTCAACGCCGTGATTTATCCACTGGCGCTGGGCGCGGTGTCGATCATCGCCTCCATCATCGGCTGCTTTTTCGTCAAGGCTTCGCCCGGCATGACCAACGTGATGCCGGCGCTGTACAAAGGCTTGGCGGTGGCCGGCGTGCTGTCGCTGGTCGCCTTTTATTTCGTCACGATGTGGCTGATGCCCGACAACGCCATTGCCGCCAGCGGCAGCCAGATGAAGCTGTTCGGCGCCTGCGCCACCGGCCTGGTGCTGACGGCCGCGCTGGTCTGGGTGACCGAGTACTACACCGGCACCCAGTACGCGCCGGTCAAGCACATCGCCCAGGCCTCGACCACCGGCCACGGCACCAACATCATCGCCGGCCTGGGCGTGTCGATGCGCTCGACCGCCTGGCCGGTGATCTTTGTCTGCATCGCCATCCTGGTGTCGTTCAACCTGGCCGGCCTCTACGGCATTGCGATTGCCGCCACCGCCATGCTCAGCATGGCCGGCATCGTGGTGGCGCTGGACGCCTATGGGCCCATCACCGACAACGCCGGCGGCATTGCAGAGATGGCCGACATGCCGCCCGAGGTGCGCGC
>JAQGNK010000521.1 GCA_028291905.1 Polaromonas sp. | reverse complement strand
GCCCTCTGCCCGAAGTCGAGGCCGCCGACGATGCGGCTGCGGCCGAGTGGGTTGCGGTGGAGCAGCTCGCCGGCATGGAAGCGAGTTTTCACGACGATCACTTCCACATGCTGGATTTTTTCTTTTCCATCACCAGCCGGGCTTGAGGCGATACGGCAGCTTCGCTCCGGCCTGCAAATGCTGCCCCTGATGGGATGGGTTGGTCCGTGGAAGCGCATTTCAGGCTGTCACCGGAAAAATGAATGAAATCATTGGTAGCGCAGGCAGTGTATGCGCAGTCTGCTATTAATTCAGTAGCGAAAAGATTGCTGAAGCCCAGGACTTGCCGATGGATGAAATTGCGCTGCAGCCTTCAAAAACCCGGACCCGCCGGGTTTTTTTACGCTCTGGACTGCCGGGCTGCTTGACGGATTCCTTATAAGTTGTATTATCCAACCCATAAAGGTTGTTCAATACAACCTATAACGGGCCAAACGCCCAGAGGAGCCCTCAGCATGCTAGGCATTCGATTCGTGAAGTCCCAACCGACGGTGTACCTGATCCAGTTCAAGAACGGCCAGATCGTGCGCGAGGGCGCCGGCCAGTCGTTCTACTACTACTCGCCGACTTCCACCGTGGTGGCGGTGCCGGTGGCCAGCGCCAACCACCCGTTCATGCTGACGCTGGTGACCGCCGACTTCCAGAATGTCACCGTGCAGGGCCAAGTCACCTACCAGATCAGCCAGCCGCAGCTGACGGCGCGGCTGATGGACTTTTCGCTCAAGCCGAGCGGCCAGGGCTATGCGTCGGACGACCCGCTCAAGCTCGGCGACCGTGTGGTGATGCAGGCGCAGGTGATCATCCAGCAGAAGGTGCAGGCGCTGCCGCTCAAGCAGGCGCTGCTGTCGTCGGCCGAGATTGCCCGGCATGCCGAGGCCAGCCTGGGCGCGCAGGCCGAGATGGCCGCGCTCGGGGTGCAGGTGCTCGGCGTGTCGATCCTGGCCATCAAGCCCACGCCCGACATTGCCCGCGCGCTGGAGGCCGAATCGCGCGAGGCCAACCTGAAGGCCGCCGACGATGCGATCTACCTGCGCCGCATGGCGGCGGTGCAGAACGAGCGCGCCATCCGCGAGAACGAGCTGGACACCGAGGTCGCGGTGGAGGACAAGCGCAGCCAGATCGAGGATGCCCGGATGGCGGCCAAGGCCTCGGTGATGCGCAAGGAAAACGCGCTGCGCACCGAGCAGATGGACGCCGACGTGTCGCTGGAGGAAAAGCGCAAGCGCTATGTCAGCGGCCAGGCAGCGAACTCGCGCACGCTGGCCGAGGCGGAAGCTGCCCGGCTGGACGCCATCATGAAGACTTTCCAGTCAGTGGATCCGCGCACCATCCAGGCGCTGGCGTCGGCCGGCATGGACCCGGCCCAGCTGATCGCCCAGGCCTTCGGCGGCATTGCCGACAAGGCCGAGAAGATCGGCCAGCTCAACATGTCGCCCGAACTGCTCAATTCGCTGCTGGCCGGCACGGGCGAGCGTTCATCGCTGGCGCGGCTCGCACCGGTCGAGCCGCCCGCAGTGCTGCCGCAGAGCCGCAAGTAAAGGCGCCGCACCATGTCCGCATCCGACAACCGCAAGATCGTCCTGATCACCCGCCAGACCCGGCTGCAGGCGCTGGTGGGCCGCTACCAGACGCTGGGGCAGGCGAAGTTCTACCTGGAGCACCTGGGCGCCGACTTCAGCGACTACCTGCGCGAGGACGCCGCCTATGCGGCCAGCCTGCGCACCGTGGCCGGGACGCTGCAGGCCTGGGGCCGCCACCAGGTCATCGACCGCGAGCACTTGAGCAACTACATCTTCGGCGGCGATGACATCGTGGTGGCGCTGGGCCCCGACGGCCTGGTGGCCAACACCCTGAAATATCTTAGCGGCCAGCCGCTGCTCGGCGTGAATCCGGAGCCCCGGCGCTGGGACGGCGTGCTGCTGCCGTTCGAGCCGGCGCAGCTCAGATCGGTGCTGCCGGCCGTCGCCAGGGGCAGCCGCGCCACGTCGCGGGTCACCATGGCCGAGGCCCGGCTGTCCGACGGGCAGGTGCTGCGGGCGGTGAACGAGCTGTTCATCGGGCCGAAGACGCATGCGTCGGCGCTCTACGACATCGAGTTCCAGGGCGTGCGCGAGGCGCAGTCGTCCTCCGGGTTGATTGTCTCGACCGGCATGGGCTCGACCGCCTGGCTCAAGAGCATCATCACCGGCTCGGTCGGGATGGCGCAGGCGGTGGGCCAGCGGCAGGGAAACAAGGAAAGGCGAGAGGAGAGGCAAGAGGAGGAGGGCGGCGGCTACCGGCCCATGCCATGGGACGCGAGCCACCTGGTGTTCGCGGTGCGCGAGCCCTTCGGCAGCCGGGCGTCGCAGACGACGCTGCGCTACGGCGAGATCAGCGCGTCCGACACACTGACCCTGCGCTCGCGCATGCCGGAAAACGGCGTCATTTTCTCGGACGGGATGGAGGCGGACTTTTTGCAGTTCACCGCCGGCATCGAGGCCCGCGTCGGCCTGTGCGCCACGCAAGGAATCCTGGTGAAGTAGCCAGGCAGCACGAAATCGCCCGGGCTTCAAACCGCTGCGGCCCGGCAGGCCGATCGCTATTGATTCCATAGCAGCCTGCGCAAGCATTACCTGCGCTGAAGACACTTTTGGTGCTCAATAGGGCCAGTTTCCCGCTGCGGCCCCCGAACCCGGTCCAGGTCCGCCGGGGCTGGGCGGCGATTGCCAGCCCGGCTGCTAGCCCTGCAGCGCCTGCATTTTCTGCAGGCTGCCCAGGGTCTGCAGGCAGGCCTGCGCGGCTTCTTTGCCTTTGACGAGGAAATGCTCGGTGAAAAAGCGCCGGTGCTCCTCATGCTCGTGGAAGTGCAGCGGCGTCAGCACGGCCGAGAACACCGGCACACCGGTTTCCAGCTGCACTGACATCAAGCCGTTGATGACGGCATTGGCCACGAAGTCGTGGCGGTAAATGCCGCCGTCCACCACCAGCCCGCAGCAGACGATGGCCGCGTAGCGGCCCGACTGGGCCAGCTTCTTGGCGTGCAGCGGAATCTCGAAGGCGCCGGGCACCTGGAACAGCTCGACGGCCTCGCCGGCCACGCCGTAGCGGCTCATCTCGGCCAGGAAGGCCGTGCGCCCCTGGCTCACGATGTCTTCATGCCAGGAGGACTGGACGAAGGCAATGCGCGTCTGGGGCGGCGGCGCGGGCGCGACCAGTTCGGTCGAGGTAGTGCCGCGCAGGCTGGTGGAGGAAGTGTGAAGGTCTGACTGATTCATGAGTGGCCTGTAGAGACGAAATATCCAGAATCAGGGCGCACGAGGCTGCAGCTGCGCCCGGGCGAAACCTGGGCGTGGGCTGTCGGCATCGCGCTCTCTTTTATCCGGACTGTGACCGTCGACCCCGGAATCGCACCGGATCTGCTGACCCCGAGGCTGGCAAAGGCCAGTACCGGGCGCTCGCGGGTTGATGCGGTTGCCCGCAATCACCGCCGGTGGGGAATTTCACCCCGCCCTGAGAACGCTGCCCCGGCCGGTTGGCCGGGGCTGGGGAATTCTAAGGCGGGCAGCCAGGCCTGCGCTGCCAAGGGGGAACTTCATGCGCAGTTTTCCGGCATCAGGCCCGGCCGACGGCATGCCCGGCTTAGGGCTTACTCCACCTCGGCAATCAGCTCGATCTCCACGCAGGCGCCCATCGGAATCTGCGCCACGCCAAACGCGCTGCGGGCGTGCTTGCCGGCGTCGCCGAACACCTCGGCCAGCAGCTCGCTGCAGCCGTTGGTCACCAGGTGCTGCTCGGTGAAGTCGGCGGTGGAGTTGACCAGGCTCATGACCTTGACGATGCGCTTGATCTGGCCCAGGTCGCCCACGGCGGCCTGCAGTGTGCCCATCAGGTCGATGGCGATGAGCCGGGCGGCGGCCTTGCCTTCCTCGGTCGTCACGTTCTTGCCGAGCTGCCCGACGATGACCTTGCCGTCCCGCTTGGCCAGATGGCCGCTCAGGAACACCAGCTTGCCGGTCTGCACGAAAGGCAGGTAGGCGGCGGCCGGCGCGGCCACGGCAGGCAGGGTGATGCCCAGGGCCTTGAGCTTGTCATGGATGGAGTGCGTGCTGGTGGTCATGGCTGTCCTTGAAGGTGAAAATATAAAAGAAATACGGCTCCGGCGCAGTGTTCGCATGCGCCAGCCGCTATTGAAAAATGAGCGGCCGAAGGCCTGCTGCCTGAGCATGGTAACGCACGCAAGGCGCTGCTTCGAGCCCCGCTTCATGCACTGTTCAGGCGCTGCATGGCCCGCCGGCGGCATGCCTTTGAAGCGGTGCCAGGCTGCGCGCGGCAGGCGGTAAGCTCTGCCATTCGCCCATTTTTTATCGCTACTTTTTCGTCCGCCGACAGCGCATTCCCATGACTTGCACCACCCCCGCGTAAGGCCAGCCGTGGCTTTTTTCCTTGTCTCCCGGCCGCTGGTCGGCCTTTCAAGCCCCGGTCCGGGGCTGGCCGGCTTTATCGCCGGCGTGGCACTGCAGTTGCAGCAGCCCGATCTGTGGCTTGTGAGCTGGTATGCCGCGCTGGCGGCGCTGGCCCTGGCCGGCGTGCTGGCGCACCTGTGGACGGTCCGGCGCAGCCCGCGCCTGGCCCCGGCATCGGTTCGCTACCTGCTGGCGTTCATGCTGGCCGCCGCGCTGGGGTTTGGCCTGACCGGCTGGCGCGCCGGCGTTTTCCAGGCCGGCGCGCTGAACCCGGCGCTCGAAGGCCGAGACATTGCCGTGACCGGCCAGGTGCTGGCCATGCCGCAGCCCGCTGAAGACGGGCTGCGGTTTCGCTTGCGGCTGGAGTCGGCGCAGCTGGACGGTCAGCCGGCCCTGCTGCCGCCGCAGCTCATGCTGGGCTGGTATGCGGGCTTTGGCGCGCGCGAGGCAAAAAGCGCGGCCGCCGACAGCAGCGACGAAGCCGAGCAGGCGCTGGCGCTCGAACTGCAGCGCCAGCCGCAGCCGATGCGCGCCGGCGAGCGCTGGCAGATGACGGTGCGGCTCAAGGCACCGAACGGCAACAGCAACCCGCATGGCTTCGACCATGAACTCTGGCTCTGGGAGCAGGGCATCCAGGCCACCGGCTATGTCCGCGCCGGGCCGCATGACGCGCCGCCGCGCAAGCTCTCTGACCACTGGCGCTACCCGGTCGAGCGCGCCCGCCAGTCGGTGCGCGAGGCGATTTACGCGCAGGTCGCGGACCGGCAGCTGGCCGGCGTGCTGGCGGCGCTGGTGATGGGCGACCAGGGTGCCATCGAGCTGGACACCGACATTAAAGTCGTTAAACGAACTTCCCTCTGAAGTAGGGTAAAAGTCGAATTAAATCAGACATTAAAGTCGTTAAATCGAAATAACAGCGAGTTTTGAAATCGGACATTAAAGTCGTTAAATGGCCGAGGAAAATCGTTCTGCTACGCGGGCATTGTTAAGAACTTCAAAAATTGCTTCAAGGGTTCCCCGCGAGGCCCAACTTTGAAACGCTGCGCTCGCGTTCTGCCAATTACCGACTTTGTAGTTGACTTTTTTCCAGGGGGTCCGGGTAGCCAGCTTGTTGAGTATTCCATCCAGGATATCTCTTTGAGATAATT
>JAQGNK010000498.1 GCA_028291905.1 Polaromonas sp. | reverse complement strand
CCTGTTTGTTTTTCAACGCTCGCTGCTGTATTTTCCACAGCCCGCCGCCCTGGCCGCACCCGCCAGCCTGCTCACGCTCACGCTGCCCGATGCCGACCTGCGGGTGTCGGTGCGGCCGCACGACGGGCCGAAAGCCCTGATCTACTTCGGCGGCAATGCCGAGGATGTCTCGCTCAGCTTGAGCGCGTTTGCCCAGGCCTTCCCCGACCGGGCCGTCTACCTGCTGCACTACCGGGGCTACGGCGGCAGCTCGGGCAAGCCGACGGAAGAAAACCTGCATGCCGACGCGCTGGCCCTGTTCGACAAGGTGCGGGCCTCGCATCCCGACATCGCCGTCGTAGGCCGCAGCCTTGGCAGCGGCGTGGCGGTGCGCCTGGCCAGCCGGCGCCCGGTGGCCCGGCTGGCGCTGGTGACGCCCTATGACAGCATTGCGGAAATCGCCGCGGCGCAGTTCCCGTACTTTCCGGTGCTCTGGCTGCTCACCGACAAGTTCGAGTCCTGGCGCCATGCCCCGGCCATCCGCGTGCCCACGCTGCTGATCGCCGCCGGACAGGACGAGGTGATTCCACGCGCCAGCACCGAGCGCCTGCTGGCCGGCTTTGGCGCTGGCGTGGCCTCGCTCATGGTGATGGCGGGGGCTGGCCACAACACGGTGTCAAGCAGCGCCGACTACTGGCTGGCGCTGCGCGGCGCCCTATGAGCCGGTGTCAGTCATTGCTATTGAATACATAGCTGCTTGCGCAAGCATTGCATGCGCTGGAGCCCTTTTCATGCCCGGTAGCGCAAGTTTGCCGCCGTTTCCGTGTTTTCTTTTTTCGCCGGCCGCTGGCCGCTGGGCAAGGCCGGGATGGGGCCGTTCCCGAATCCGGTGCTGGCCGCCCAGCGCTGAGCGGTGCGTTTGCCCGCCGGGGGATTGCACTGCGCTCTAGCGGCGCGCTGGCGCTGGCTGAAGCAGCAGATCGACGGCGCCGGCCACCAGCTCCGGCGGCACCTGGTGGCCGCCGACGAACTCCGTGTACCGCACTTCATAGCCGGCCTGCTGCAGCGAAGAGACAATTCGGCGGCTGCAGGGCGCAATCGGCAGCACGGTGTCCTGAGTGCCGTGCGAGATGAGCACCAGCGGCTTGCCCTGGCGCCGCCCGGCCGCCGCGAAGCCGGGGGAAAAGGCGAACACCTGCCGGAACAACTGGCCGTTGATGAGGCCCAGCGACAGCGCGTAAGACGCGCCATCGGAAAACCCGGCCATCGCCATCCGGCCGCCATCGACAGCGAAGCGTTCCAGCACGAAGCGCAGGCAGCGGTCCAGCGCCTCGACATCGGGGCCGTAGCCGCCCGACAGAAGGTCCCAGGTCACGCTGGCTGACTTGGGCGCCAGCAGCAGAAACTTGCGCTGCTCGGCCGCCGGCTGAAAAAGCGGCAAGATCTGCGGCGCACTGCCGCCGGCACCGTGAAACAGCACCACCAGCGGCAGCGGCTCCCGCGCCGCGCCGGGCGGAACATAGAGGGCGTGGTGGTGATCTGCCGCCGCATCGGTGCCCTCCGCCCGGCCTATCCGGTAGAGACCTGCGGGCAGGAGGTTATGGCCGGGCACGGCGGCCCTGGCCGACAGTACGCCCGAGCGCCAGCCGCACCGCTCGCTGGGGGGAAATTGGGTAGAGCTGTTGGTCATGGCGGCGCGGGCGTCAGGCGCAAAGATTCATTCTTCCATGGCCTGGGAAGCGGGCGGGTAACAAAGTTCGAGGATGCGGCTTGGAAGCGACTCGGCTGCCGCGCGCGGCTGCGCGGCAAAGTGCTTGCGGCGCCGGCCCGGCAGATGGAAAGTCGCCGGTATTTGCGCAATATCAATGTCTCCGGAAGCCTGGCTCATAGAGTGGGAGTGGCATGAGCGTGCAGCACTGAAAGTGCCGGGCCGATGCCCGATCTCAGCCACTGAGCAGGCCAACAAGCCAGGGAGGCAGCATGAGAAATCTTTTCCTGAGAGGCAGCCAGGGCGCCGATGTGCAGCGTCTGCTGCAGCGGCTGAAGGAAGCGCTGGGAGAAGATGCCAGTGAGTTTGGCGACATCGGCGCGCTGGAGCTGCTCGATGCCGACGCCGAGGCGGCGGTGCGACGCTGGCAGGCGGGCGTGGGGCTGGTGGCCGATGGGGTGGTCGGGCCGCACTGCCTGTCGGTGCTGGGCCTGCGCCCGCGCGGCGAGCTGGCCGTCGGGCTGACGCTGGCGGCGGTGCGCCGTTTGTTTCCGGCCACCAAGCCGGCCAATATCGACCGCTACCTGCCTTATATGGCCGCCGCGCTGGACGCAGCCGGCCTGGCCGACCGGCCCATGATCTTCGCCGCCCTGGGCACCATCCGGGCCGAGAGCGAAGGCTTTGTGCCCATCGCCGAGCTGGCGTCGCATCTCAACACCCTGCCCGCAGGCGCCCCCTTCAGCGCCTATGAGGCGCCGAAGAAGAAAAAAGACCTGGGCAATACCCAGCCTGGCGACGGCGCAAGGTTCAAGGGCCGGGGCTTCGTGCAGCTCACCGGACGCGCCAACTACGAGAAGTACGGCGCCGCGCTGGGCATCAGCCTGGCCGACAAGCCCGACCTGGCCAATGCGCCTGAAATAGCGGCGCTGCTGCTGGCCCGCTTCCTGGCCGACCATGCCGACGGCATGCGTGAAGCGCTGGCCCAGGCCGACTGGAGGGCGGCCCGCAAACTGGTCAATGGCGGCGCGCACGGGCTGGACCGCTTCAAGGATGTCTTCGCCCTGGCCGATGAGGCCTGGCCGCCAGGCCAGCCGGTGGGCGCGCAGGCCGCCGCAGGACCGGCTGCGGCCCCCAGGCGTTCATTGACGGTCCGCAAGGACCCCGGCGACCTGGAGGACC
>JAQGNK010000013.1 GCA_028291905.1 Polaromonas sp. | reverse complement strand
CGCTGCGGGCAACCTGCGCTGCCCCGAAAAAACGGGGGTCGGCGCAAACTCGCTCCGCTGCGCTGCACTCAAACAGCGCGCCGCCCTGATCCCGTTTTTTCGGGTCATCACAGGCCCAGGCAGAACGGGACTGCAGGGAGTGAAGTCCGAACAGCCGAACAGCCCGGATAACCGCGCTCGGCTTTCTGCAACAAGCCCATTAAATTGCTACGAATTCAATAGCTACTTGCGCAGTAACTACCTGCGCCAGAGCCACTTTTAATACTAAAACAGGCCATCGCCTCGTCGCCCGCTTTCCCCGACTTGCTCCTTCCCCCGCTGGGGGAAGGCTGGGATGGGGGCCTCCCCGAATCCGACCCCGCTCCCGCCAGTCCCGTTCTGACTGGGCCTGTGATGAGGGGCAAAAGCGGGATCAGGGCCGCGCGCTGTTTGAGCCGAAGGCGAGTTTGCGCGGACCCCCGCTTTTGCCGCTCAGCGCAGGTTGCCCCGTAGCGCAGCGAAGGGGTCACAGGCAGCCGGGTCGCCTTTCTTTTGCCTACTTTTCTTTGGCGAAGCAAAGAACAAGTAGGTTGCCGCCGGGCAACCCCCGGCCAGCTGGCCACAGCAAAGAAAACCAAGCCAGGAACAACCACCAAACAGCACTACCCAAAAGCCAACAGCCAACAGCCAACGGCATCAAAATCCAGCCCCCTTAGACCAATTATCCAGCCCAGGTAAGCAAAAGCCCCTAAAACCGCAGCGCTGCGTTAGAGTGAGCCTTTCAAATCCAAAAGCCCGGCGTGCAGTGCAACCCATGCCCTGGCGTGCAGGCCAAGGCAAAACCAGGCACTGCAATGAATGAGCTGATCCACCGCGCTGTCGAATCGAGCCAGAACGGCATCACCATCGCGCAGCTGATCAACGGCCAGTTTCCCCTGATCTATGCCAACGCCGCGTTTTACCGCCTGAGCGGCTATGGGCCGGACGAGGTGATCGGGAACGACTGCCGGTTTCTGCAGGGTGGCCTGACCAACCAGCCGGGGCTGCAGACCCTTCGCGCAGCGCTGGCGCAGGGACACGAAGCCACCGTGCTGCTACGCAACTTCCGCAAGGACGGCACCGAGTTCTGGAACGAGCTGATGGTCTCGCCGGTGCGCGGCGACAGCGGCGAGCTGACCCACTATGTGGGCATCCAGCATGACGTGACTCAGCGCGAGAACGACGCCCAGGCCATCGCCGCCCTCAACCTCACCCTGGCCCAGCGCAGCCAAGAGCTGGCGCTGGCCAATGAAAGCCTGCGCTCGTTCTCGTCGTCGGCCTCGCACGACCTGCGCGCCCCGCTGTCCTCGATCCGGGGATTTTGCGCGGCCCTGAAGAAGTCGGCCGAACTGCCCCTGGGCAGCCGCCCGGCCCACTACATGGCACGCATCGAGGCCAATGTCGAGCGCATGGGGCTGCTGATCGAGGCGCTGCTCAAGCTGGCGCACTCGGGCTCGGGCAAGCTCACCCTGAGCGAATGCGATCTTTCACTGGTGGCGCGGGAGGTGGTGGACGCGCTGCAAGCCGATGCGCCCGAGCCGCAGGCACAGGTTCACATCGAGCCTGGCCTGCAGGCCGTGGGCGATGCCGCGCTACTCCGGTCGGTGCTGCAGAACCTGCTGGGCAATGCGCTGAAATACTCGTCGAAAACGCCTGGCGCCAGGGTGTATTTCGGCCGCGAGGCCGATGCGGCGGGCCAGGCCAGGTTCTTCGTGCGCGACAACGGCGAAGGCTTTGACATGCAGGTTGCCGGCAAGCTATTCGGCGCCTTCGAGCGTTTTCATTCGGAGGCCGACTACCCCGGCACCGGCCTCGGGCTGGCCACGGTGCGCCGCATCGTGACCCGGCACGGCGGCGTGGTCTTCGCCGAATCGGCGCCGGGCGCGGGCGCGGTTTTTTACTTCACCCTCGGCACGCCCCGCACCGACTAGGCCACATCGAAGTGCCCTCCCCGGCTGGTTTTTGCTATTTTATAAATAGCAGCCAGCACTTGTATTCTTCAGGCTTGATGGCTTTTTAAGGCATAAAAGTAGTATTCCGCCGACCTGCTGCCCGCCGGAGATATTGGCGCCGCCAGTGGTTCGCCGGGCCGCCAAAAATAATTGAATCCAGTCGGATTTGGGTTGCGTATCATTTGTTTACAAGAATGACACTTAAACACTTCCTATCCCAAAGGACTGGCTTTCATGAAAACCCCATCCGTCACCCCCTTCACGCTGATTGCAGCGGCTTGCATCGCACTGGCCAGCGCCCCGGCGCAGGCCGACACCGGCAAACTGCTGCTGACCGGCGGCGTCAGCACGGTTGAAGGCGCGGCCGGCGGGGGCCTTACGCCCTGGGCGGTCATCGGCAGCAATGCCACCGCAGGCGAAATCGGCGGCTCGGCCTACCTGACCACCGTGGGCACGAAAGACTACGGGCTGAACCTCTACGGCGCCGCCATCGGCATCCACGACCGCTATGAGCTGTCGCTGGCGCGGCAGGACTTCAACACCCGCGCCACCGGCACCGCGCTCGGCCTGCCCGGCCTGCACCTCAAGCAGAGCATCCTGGGCGCCAAGGTGCGCGTGGCAGGCGACGCCGTGCTCGACAGCGACTCGCCAATGCCGCAGATCGCCGTCGGCGTGCAGTTCAAGTCGCTGGCCTCGACCGGCCTGGACGCCACGCTCGATGCACTGGGCGCCAAGCGGCGCGGCGTCGATGTGTATGCCAGCGCGACCAAGCTGCTGCTCGGCCAGGGCCTGCTGCTCAATGCCACGCTGCGCGCCACCAAGGCCAACCAGAACGGCCTGCTGGGCTACGGCGCCACGCTGGGCGGCAACGAGGACAGCTACCGGCTGCAGCCCGAGTTTTCAGCGGCGTACCTGGTCAGCAAGAATGTTGCCGTGGGCGCCGAATACCGCTTCATGCGCAACCGGCTGGAGGCCGCCGGGCGGGCGGCGGGCCTGGGCGGCGGCCTGCGCGCCAGCGACTGGAAGGATGTGTTCATCGCCTGGGCGCCGAGCAAGAACTTCTCGGTGACGCTGGCCTATGTCGATCTGGGCGTGATCGTGCCGGCCACCACCGCCAGCCGCAGGCAGACCGGCTACTACCTGTCTGCCCAGGCCGCCTTCTGAGCTGGCAAATCGGCAGAACCGACAAGCGCCAGCCGCCAGCCCCTTCAATTCCAGGAAAACGCCATGAAAAAAACGCTTCTGACTTTTGCAATTGCCACCGCCGGCCTGCTGATGAGCGGCGCGGCCACGGCCCAGCCGGCGCCGCAAGCCACGCAAACTGCGTCTCTTTACCAGGCCTTCGGCGAGAAAGCAGGCCTGGTGCTGCTGATGGATGACTTCATGGCCCGCCTGCTGGCCGACCCGCGCACCGGCCCGCACTTCCAGCCGGCCAACCAGCCGCACATCAAGGAGCAGCTGGTCGAGCAGTTCTGCGCGCTTGGCGGCGGGCCCTGCGTTTACAAAGGCGTGGACATGAAGACCTCGCATGCCGAGCTGGACATCAAAAAATCCGATTTCCATGCGCTGGTCGAGGTGCTGCAGGCAAGCATGGACGCCCGGCAGATTCCTTTCCGCCGGCAAAACGAAATGCTGGCACTGCTGGCGCCGATGCACCGCGACATCATCACGCCGCCCGAAAAGCTCACGCAAAAACCCTGAGCGGACGCCGGGCCGGCTGGTCCGGCGCATCCGATGGCAAGCAACACCCCACCGCCACACGAGAGATCAAAAAGATGAAAAAAGCATTACTCTGCAGCGCCCTGCTGGCCTTTGGCACCGGCGCCGCCTGTGCCGGCAACCTGCTGGTGTCAGTGGTGGACAAGGACGGCAAGCCGGTGCCCGATGCGGTCGTGGTGGTGCTGCCGGCCAACAAGTCGGCGCAGCCCAAAACCGCCCTGCCGGCACAGGCGAGCATCGCGCAGGAAAAGATGCAGTTCATCCCGGCCGTGAGCCTGGTGCAGCCCGGCGCCAGGCTCAGCTTCGTCAACAACGACAGCTGGGACCACCATGTGCGCAGCTCGCCGGCCGGCATGGGCCAGTTCAACGCTACCCAGGCCGGCTTCGAGCTGCGGCTCGAAGGCAAATCGGCTGGCAAGCCTGCCAAGCCGGCCGAGGTCACGCTCGACGGCAAGCCCGGCGCGCTCGCCGCCACCTTGCTGGGCTGCTTCATCCACGGCTCGATGCGCGGCTACATCTATGCCAGCGATTCGCCGTGGGCCGGCAAGACCTCGGCCGAAGGCGTGGCGCTGTTCGAAGACCTGCCCGACGGCCCGGCCCAGGTCAGGGTCTGGCAGGCCGACCAGCTGGTGGACCTGCCGCTGCAGCCGCACACGGTGACGGCCGCGCCCGGCCAGCTTGTGATGCAGCTCAGCGTGGTGCCGCGCCGGCGCCGGTCATGACTGCCCTGGAACGCCGCGATACATCCATGACGCCCTGATGACGTTGAAAAAAGCTTTCACTGAACTTACAGTAAGGTTTTTGCACGAGTGCAGGAGGCGCCATGCCGCATCCATCGGGTTTGCCCAAGCGCCGGGGCCGGCGGAGCCGACGCGTGACGCTGGCGCAGATGCAGCGCGTCAAGAACTGGCACGCGGCCCAGCAGGGCGCGCATCCGGCCGAGCAGGCCGCCTGGGACACGGTGCTGACGCTGTGGCTCATGGGCTGGATGGGCTGGTTTCCCGCCTTTGCCTTCGACGCCTCCTGGGCCTGGCCGCTGTGCCTGCTGGGCATGCACCTGCCCCGGCTGTACGTGGGCTGGCGCGCCCGCGCCCACGGCAGCGGGCGTCTCAGGTGCGACTGGCTGGAGCTGGCCCGCTGATTTAAAGTGCCGCCATGAACGCCCTCCACTCCTTTTCCCTCACCACCGCCGACCACATCGCCCACCTGGTGCTCAGCCGCCCCGAGGCGATGAACACCATGAACCCGACCTTCTGGCGCGAGCTGGACGAGGTGCTGACAGCTATCCATAAATCAGGCGACGCGCGGGTGCTGGTGATCTCCAGCACCGGCAGGCATTTCAGCGCCGGGATGGCGCTGGAAACCTTTGGCGGCCCGATTGCCATGGACGACCAGAGCCCCGAGGGCCGGGCCGGCATGTTCGACCTGCTGGCCGAGATGCAGGCGACCTTCACCAAGCTGGAGACGCTGCGCATCCCGGTGATTGCCGCGATTCAGGGCGGCTGCATCGGCGGCGCGGTCGATATGGTGAGCGCCTGCTGCCTGCGCTATGCCAGCGCCGACGCCTTCTTCTGCATCCAGGAAATCAACATCGGCATGGTGGCCGACGTGGGCACGCTGCAGCGCCTGCCCAAGCTGATTCCGCTGGCCGTGGTCAAGGAACTGGCGTACACCGGCCGCCGGCTCCATGCCGCCAGGGCGCTGGCCCTGGGGCTGGTCAATGAAGTGCTGGACACGCCGCAAGACATGCTGGCGGCAGCGCTGCAATGCGCCGCCGAGATCGCGGCCAAGCCGCCGGTTGCCGTCTGGGGCACCAAGCAGGCCATCCACTACGCCAGGGATCATTCGGTCGATGACGCGCTCAGGCAGATGGGCTGGCTGCAGGGCGCGATCTGGAGCAACCGCCATGTGGGCGAAGCCGTGGCCGCGCTCAAGGAAAAGCGGCCCGGCAGCTTTCCGGACCTGGCCCGGCTTGACTATTTCAAGGAAAACGGGCTGTAGCGCAGGCGTTGCCTGCGCAGGCAGCTACTGATTCAATAGCAAATAAAAAGCTGCCTCCGCACAGCGAAACCCGGCGCAGACGTGAAGCCGGCGCCGGGTCATTCGCAAACTGCACGGCACTGGCAGGCATCCGGCCGATCAGGCCATCACGCCACCGGGTGCCCGGCTGCCGACTTGCGCACCGGCCTGGCTTCAAGCGCCAGCTGCTCGTTCAGCACCTCGGCCTGCGCCGCCGCTTTCTTGCCGGCGACGAAAGCATGGTCGGAGTTGTAGTACTCCCACTCGCTATAGCGACCGGCCAGGATGATGCCCGACTTGGCGACCCAGCTGCGGATCGTCTCGACATGGCCGGCGCGCTCATGGTCGTACACCACGTAGGCATAGGGCATGTCCACCTCGTTGGCGGCCCAGACGGCGTCCTCGGCGGTGAACATGCCGACCTTGATGCAGTCCTGGATGCAGCGCTCGATCAGCGCCTGACCGTCGCACGGCAGCGGCTTGTACTCCGAGTAGGTGATCTCGCAGGTAATGCCGAAGCCGCCCGGCGCGTTGCAGTGCGGGCTGGCGTTGCCCTGCACGAAGATGCGGTGAAACACCGTGTCTTCCGGATAGTAGATCCAGTGCTTGTCGGTCAGCGCCTCGCGGCCAATCCCCAGGTTCACGCAGCGCACCGACACATGCCGCAGGCCATCGGCGGCGGCCTTCACCGCCGCCGGCGCCTCTTCGCCCATGGCGGCCACCAGGTGCGGCAGGGCCATGGTGCTGACCAGGGTGTCGTAGCGGTAGCTGCGGCCATCCTTCAGCGTCACCGTGCGGCGCGACGGCGACACGGCCACCACTTCGGCCTGCATCTCGACATCGCCTTCGAGCAGCGGCAAAAAGCCGTCCATCAGCGCCTGGAATCCGCCCTTGAGCGGGTAGCCAAAGCGCGCGTTCGGCCCCATCGGCTTGTTGACCGGGCGCACCGCGCCGTCGATCATCTCCTCCAGGTCGGGCATCGGCACCCGCCCGCCCAGCCATGAGGTCTCCATCTGGTCCAGCGGCACCGCCCAGAGCTTTTTGTTGTACGGAATCGCAAAATGCTTGGCCACGCCGGCGCCCCAGACCTTGTAGATGAATTCCTCGAAGTTCTTCGGCGCCGCCGAAGACGGCGCCTTGGCCACCACGCTGGCGACCGGGCGGCCGGCGGCGTTGGCAATCGTCGCGGTCGAGGTCGAAGGCGCTGAAATCGGCGCGCCGGGCAGCTCTTTCTTCAGCGGGCCGAAGCGCGCCTCGATGGCGCCGATCAGGCATTCCTTGAGCACTTCGGGCGGCAGGCCATAAAGCGCGCCCTGGAACGGGTAGCGGGTGTAGACCTCCTTGCTGTAGATCCAGGCTTCGCGGTTTTGCCAGTGCACGTTGTCGCCCAGCAGCGTCTTGTACAGCTCCAGCACATAGGCATCGTTGGAGAACATGATGTGGCCGGCGAAATCGAAGGTAAAGCCGTTGTCCTCGATGGAGCGGCACCAGCCACCGACGGTGCTGCTTTTTTCAATCAGGAGGCTGCCTTCGCCCAGGTGGTAGGACGCGGCCAGGCCGGTCGGGCCGGCGCCCAGGATCACGGTCGAATAATGGAGCGTTTCGCCGCGCTGTGCGGCGCGGCGGGCGCGCACCGGCACCGCGGCGCCCAGCGCGGTAATGCCGGTGTTGGCGGCGCGCCGGACTGGCTGGCGCGCCGGCAGCGCTTCGATCAGGCGATGAATCGCCTCGGCCGTCTGGTCCCAGGAAGTGCCGTCCAGGATGCGCTGCACCTGTTCGGCGCGGCTGGCCTTTTGCGCCTCGGTTTCGGCCAGCAGCGTCTCGCAGGCGGCGATGAACTCGGGCGCGGTGTCGGCAATGGCGACCACATGGCCATAAGGCTCGGCCACGTCGCGGATGCGGGTGCTGACCGAGGGACGGCCGGCGGCCATGTATTCGAGCGTCTTGGTCGGGCTGATGAAGCGCGTCGCGTCATTCAGGGCAAACGGCAGCAGGCAGACATCCCAGCCGGCCATGAACTGCGGCAACTCGTCGTAGCCCCGCTGGCCCAGCCAGTGGATGTTGCTGCGGTGCGGCAGCTTTTCATGGCTGATCTTGATCACCGGCCCGACCATGACCACCTGCCATTCAGGATGGGCGTCGGCCAGCGCGGCGATCAGGTCCAGGTCAACGCGCTCGTCGATCACGCCGCAGTAGCCCAGCCGCGGATGGGCCAGCGATGCCTGCGCCGGATGGTCGGGCAGGCTATGCTGCGCGGCCGAGGCGAAATGCGTCGCATCGACACTGCTGGAGAAGCAATGCACATTGCCATGGCGCTCGCGCTTGGAGCGGTACAGGCTGGGACCGCCGGTCAGCACCAGGTCGGCCTGCTGGTAGAGCGCGTTTTCACGCTGGATCAGCTGGCGCGGCGCATGCAGGAAGGCCGACAGCTCGTCCATGCAGTCGTAGATCATGCCGCGCGGCTTCAAGCCGCTGGCCAGCGGCAGGGCCATCGGGGTGTAGAACCAGACCAGGTAGTCGTCGATCTTGCGCTCGCGCAGGAAGTCGGCCAGCTGCTTTTGCAGCACCGGCAGGTGGTCGTCATGAAAGCCGGGCACGGCACTGGTGACGTGCGGGCGCAGCACCTCGACATTGGGCGCGGGCTGCAGATGCTCCAGAAAATCGCGGCCATTGGGTACGGGTTCTTCCATGAAGACGATCTGGTAGTCCTTGGCCAGGCGCGAGAGCAGATGCTGGGGCCGCTGATAGACGAAGTTCCAGCGCAGGTGTGAAAAAACGATGATGGTGGGCATGGCAAGTCCTCTGGAGTGAATTGGTTTTGGAAGGCTGGAAGCGTTGGAAGCGTTGGAAGCGTTGGAAACAGGAAGCGCGCTGCGAGAACTGGAAGCGCTGAAGGAGCCGGGGAACATGAGCGCCACGGAGGCGCCGCCCGCCGTGACGGGCAGCTGCGCCGCCGACTGCTGGCCGCCGGGCAGCAGTTGCTGCCAGCGCCGCAGCTGATCGGCATAGGGCTGGCACAGGATGCGCTCGTAGCGGCGCTGCCCGCCGGGCGCGCCCTGGGCATCCTGGGTGCTTTCGGCGGCGCCGGGGCGCGGCACCTCGACCTCCCACAGGCCGCTGTTGTGCCAGTGGGACACATCGTCCCAGCCGTGGCGGTCGATGATGGGGTAGAGGCAAATGCCCTCCATCGGCATGCCGCGCTCGCGGCAGCGCAGCACCTCGCCGGCCACGTCGCCCAGCCACTGGCCGCGCCCCTCGCCGATATGGCTGGTCTCGGCCAGCAGCATCGGGCGCCGGTAGCGCTGCCACACGGCGTCGGCCAGTTCGCTGAACGGCTTGCGGCGCGGGTCGTCCAGGTGCCAGCGCAGCGGCCGGCCGCTCACCAGCTCGGACTGGTTGTCGTGGTAGTAGTTGATGCCGACGATGTCCAGGTGCGCCGGCGAGCCGCCCAGCTGCGGCTCCAGCTGGCCGCACAGCATGTCCCAGGCTTCAAAGCAATAGCCGGCCTGGGTGCGCGCCGCGGCCATCTGCTCGGGCGTCGGCGCATCGGGCGGCACCACATGGATGATCGGGTCGCTGTGCATGAAGCGCGCTGCCGGGTCAATGCTGCGAATCGCCTCACAGGCCCGCAGCGCGGCGCGCACCAGCTGCATCTTCACCACGTGGCCGTCAGTCGGGGCCAGCGGCGCGGTGGTTGGCGAACAGCGCATCAGCCCGGTGCAGGTCAGCGCCCAGGTCAGGAATGAAATCTCATTGACCGGCTGGTAGAAATGCGGGCCGCCGGAGGCGTCCTTCAGCGTGGCGGCGACCTGGCGGCTGAAGGCGGCGAAGCGCTCGACAAACTGCGCCGACAGCAGGTTGAGGTCGTCGGGCCAGCCGTAGTGCATCAGGCTCCAGATGACCTCGATGCCATGCTTTTGCGCCAGCTCGGCCTGCGCCCGCAGGCGGCGCAGGCCGGCGCTGCCCTGCAGCTCGGTGATGCGCCAGCCGATGCTCTCGCGCACCGTGCGAATGCCCTGGCCGGCCAGCAGCGCATAGTCCGTATCGAGTTGCTGCCAGTGCTGGTTGGCCTCGTTCATCGACAGCGGCCAGCCGGCGCTGTTGACATGGTCGGCGCCTTCGTAGCCGGCGATCCAGAACGAGCGGAACAGCCCGGCCTGCCCCGATGGCTTGGCGCAGGTGCCGGCGCTGAATGAAGAGGTGTCTGCCATGTAAACCTGTTGCTGCAAAACGGAAGTGAGAGGTAAAAAAAAGCACAAACTGCCGGAGCAGCCATGGGTTCAAGGAAAAACGGCGTTTCCTGCCCGCCATGGCCTGACAGGCCGCATGGCAAGCGGGAACTAACTCTGGGGCGACAAGGGAGCTGATGGCGCAGGCAGCACACGGCTTCATCACAACAGCCTTGCACTACTTGCACATCCCTAACAAAGTTCCGGGAACTTCAAAGTTATTGTTAAGCGCGGTAGAAAGGCGAAATGTAGGAGAAATTCCGAGCGGAATGTGCGTCTTATCCCAAGACCCGGTTCAGTGCTGGCTGATCAGCTGAAATCAAAAGTACAGCCCCAGCGGCCCGGCGCGGCGCGGCCTGCCAAGCTGCGGGCAAAGCGGCAGGCGCCAGGGCACGTGGATGCCGGCTGGCAATGGTTTTCAAGCATCAAACAGGCCGGTTGCACAGACGCAGCATGCATAAGCAGCTATGGATTCAGCAGCATGAAACGGTTGACCGCCTTGAACGCCATGGCCGAAAACCGGAGGGCTTGCATGCTGACGATCAAAAAACCCCCTGACTTGCAGCAGCTGCAGCTCGGCGGCCTGCATGCTATTGGTTTCATAGCTGCTCGCGCAGTCGGTGCATGCGCTGCAGCCCTTGCCAATGCCCTATCGTGCAAAGCGTGCCCGCTGTGTCCGCTTTTCTCCTTCCTACTGGGGCAAGATCGGGATGAGGGCTCCCCGAATCCGAACGTGGCCCCGATCACTCCTGATGGGTGGCATGCGCCGTACAGCCATCAAAAGCCTGCGGCCAGCGCTCAACTACCGCTGGTCCCCATCTCAGCCTTGCGCAGCGGGGGAAGGAGCAAGAGCAGCATGCTTTGAGAAGAGGTATGCATACGGGTAGCAGGCGCAGGGCAAAAGCCAACGCGGCGTGCCTTGACAAGATGCATGCCCAGGCTGCCCGGCCCGGCTCAGGCCACGCGCTGCCAGAACCACCAGCCGGCCAGCAGCATCAGCAGCACCGAGCCGCCGCGCACCACCACGGCGCCATACCAGGTTCTGCCGACCAGCGCCTGCGACAGCAGCACCCAGCCCAGCACGGCAGTTAGCTGGCCGGCCTCGACGCCCAGGTTGAAGCCGGCCAGGGCCCACGGCAACAGCCCGCCCGGCGCGGCGGCTTCGAGCAGCAGGCCGGCAAAGCCAAAGCCGTGGACCAGGCCGAACAGCAGCGCCAGCGCATCCATGCGAATCCAGCTCACCGGGCGCAGGTTGAGCAGCGCGGTGAAGGCAATCGACAGCGCAATCGCCGGCTCCACCCACAGCGGCGACGCCTGCGTCAGGCCAAAGGTGGCCAGCATCAGGGTGATCGAGTGGCCAATCGTGAACGCCGTGACGGTGCGCAGCAGCGCCATCCAGGTGGCGCGGCTGGCATAGCCGCCGCTGGCCGGGCCGCTTGTTGTCCCCCCGGCCAACTGGCTACGCAGGGCACCGGCACCAGCCCCCACGGCACCTGCGGCAGCAAGTGCCCCAGGGCGGCGGCGCAGGCTCAGCTGCAGCGGCAGCACCAAGGCCAGCAGGAAAGCCAGGTGGTCATAGCCTTCGAGCAAATGGTGCATGCCCAGGCTGAAATAGTCGCGCAGCGCCGGCCAGCGGCCCGACGAGGACCCGGCCTGCGCCTGCGCATCGCCCGAAGAAACGCCAGCCGGATTGCCCATGCCAGGGCTCAGCAGCAGCCTGCCCTGCTGCGGCGACACCGTGCTGAGCAAGTCCTTGCCGCCGATGCGGCCCGCGACCAGCAGGCGGTGGGTCGAATCCTGCTCCTTCAGCAGCGCATAGCTGAAATCGAGGGGCGTGCTGGCCGGGCAGCGGGTTTGCGCCACAGCCCGGAAATACACGCCGTCGCTGCGCCGCTCAAGCCCGTCGGCCTGCCAGTCCAGCCTGCAGGCGGCCTGCGCGCCGGGCGCGTTGCTGGGTGCATTGCCAGGCGCGGCGGCCGGCGCCTGCAAATTGGCTACGCTGTCGAACAACGCCAGCACCTGCGGCGTGGCGGCCTTGACCTCGCCCCAGGTCACGCGGGCGTCGGCGTTAGCGTCCATCGGCACCACCAGGTCCAGGTCGCGCACCGCCACCGCCAGGGTCAGCCTGAACGTCCTGGAGTTTTCCG
>JAQGNK010000458.1 GCA_028291905.1 Polaromonas sp. | reverse complement strand
GAAGTCGAAGTCGCTGCCGGCCCACATGCGGCGCGGCAGCGGCACCGGCGGCATGAAGCCGCCGCGCTTGGCATGGCCGTCCGGCCCGATCTCGGACTGACGGTGGATTGGCAAAAAATACAGCCAGTGCCACAGGCTGGGCAGGGGCGTGCCGGGTGCGGGCCGCTGCGGGCCGGGCCCGGCCGGCCAGTCCAGCGTAGCCGCCAGCGCGGCGTAGGGGGTGGCGGTGGCCACATCGGCAATGGTTTCGCTGCGGCCGATCCAGTCTTGCAGGTTCATGGGCGTGTCCTCCAGGGTGACGCGGTTTTATTCGGCCTTGATCTTGGCCGTCGCCACGACGTTTTTCCAGTGGGCCACTTCCTTTTGCACCAAGGTCTTGAGTTGCTCGGGCGTGCCGGTTTCCACTTCCGCGCCTTGTTCCTGTATTTTTTTCTGGACTGCCTGGTCGGCCAGCACGCCGTTCATTTCGCGGTTCAGCCGGTCAATCACGGCTTTGGGCGTCTTGGCCGGGGCGAACATGGCATACCACTGCGACATGTTGACGTTGGCCACGCCCTGCTCGGCCAGCGTGGCCACATCGGGCAGCAGCGCCGAGCGTTTCTCACCGGCAATGCCGATCGCCTTGAGCCGGCCGTTTTTGATGTGCGGGTAGGCGGTGAACAGGCTGGGAAACATCAGCTGGGTGTTGCCCGAAATCGTGTCCACCACGGCCGGCGCCGAGCCTTTGTAGGGAATGCTGACCACGTCCAGCCCGGCCGACAGCTTGAACAGCTCGCCGGCGATGTGCGGCGCCGTGCCGTTGCCGGCCGAGGCATAGCTGAAGGTGCCCGGCTTGGACTTGATCAGCTGCACCAGCTCCTTGACATTCTTGGCGGCGACGGCATTGTTCACCACCAGCACGGTGGGCGAGGCGGCCACCATGCCGATGGGCTCGAAGTCAGCCACCGGGTCGTACTTGAGCTTTTGCAGCGCCGGGTTGATGCCATGGGTGGCGATGTAGCCGAACATGAGGGTGTAGCCGTCCGGCGCGGCGCGGGCCACGAATTCGCTGGCAATAGCGCCATTGGCGCCGGCCTTGTTTTCAACAATCACGCCTTTGCCCAGCCGGGCGCTGAGGCCTTGACCGATGATGCGCGCCATGGCGTCATTGGCGCCGCCGGCAGCGGTGGGCACCACGATGGTGAGGTTTTTTGCGGGCCATTCCTGTGCCAGCGCCGTGCCGCAGGCAGCGGCCAGCGCCATCGACAGGCCGGCTAGCCAGGTCCTGGAAGAAATTGAACGCGGATGCGGTTGAAAGGTCAGGGCAGGGGCGCTGAAAGGGTGCGGCATGGGAAAGTCTCCTTCGGGTTGGCGCTGGACCAACAGGCTGGCCCTTGCTTTGGCGCCATCATCCTGCTATCTCGGCCGGCTGTGAACTGCAACTTTTGCTACGATTGCTGCATGGCGCGCATCAATTTTGATTTGCAGCAACTGCAGGGTTTTGTCGCCGTGGCCGAGCGCGGCAGCTTTCGGGCGGCGGCCGAGCACATCAACCTGTCGTCCCCGGCGCTGAGCCGGCGCATCGACAAGCTGGAGACCATCCTGGGCGCGCGGCTGTTCAACCGCACCACCCGCGAGGTGGAACTCACGCCGCTGGGCCGCGTGTTCCTGGAGCGCGCCCGCACTGCGCTGGACGACCTGGAATCGGCCATGCTGGGCATTGCCGACATCGGCACCCACCGGGGCGGCCGGGTGACGGTGGCCTGCGTGCCGTCGGCCGCGCTGTACTTCCTGCCCGGCGTGGTCGGCAGCTTTTCGCAGCGCTATCCGGGCATCCGGGTGCGGGTGGTCGATGAGACGATGAACCAGGTGCTGCAAAGCGTGCTGTCGGGCGAGTCCGACTTCGGCATCGGCTTCATGAACACGCTGGTACCCGAGATTGCCTTCGAGGCCATCCATGACGATCCGTTCGTGCTGGCCATGCCGCGCCATCACCCGCTGGCCAGGCGCAAGTCGGTCAACTGGGCGGAGTTGCAAAACCAGAGCCTGATCGCCGTGGCCCGAAGCAGCGGCAACCGCCAGCTGCTGGACGACTCGCTCACCAAGGCCGGCTTGAACCCGGGCTTTGCCTTCGAGGTCAGCCATGTGGCGACCTTGCTGGGCATGGTGCAGGCCGGGCTGGGGCTGGCGGCCGTGCCCCGCATGGCGCTGGCCGCCAGCCATCCGACGCTGGTGGGCCTGCCGCTGCGCCAGCCGCACACCGTGCGCAGGATTGGCCTGCTCAGCCGCCACGGCGTTCGCCTGCGGCCGGCGGCCGAAATGTTCCATCAGCATCTGCGCAGCGCATTGAAGACCCGCAGATCGGCCGCCGACGATCCAGCCTGAAGATTTTTGGCGCTGCGGCGCTCCTGCAGCCGGGCGCTTCGCAGCTGGCCGGGCGTGCGGCCTACTCGGCCATCTGCGGCGTCATCCGCAGGCCGGTTCCCTGCGCGGCACTGTGCTTGCGCCGCCTGTCTGTTTGTCCGCCGCCGGCAAGAATGCTGCGGGGTGGCCGCAGCGGGGCCACGGAATGCGGCTGCCGCAAGGGCTTGGAGGACAAGGCCATTCTTGGCGCAGGCGCCGGCTTGTAAACATGCGTCTTGTGGAGAAATTGGAGCGTTGATTGCAACAATGGCCCGCGCAGGATGCATGGCACGGGCCTGGACGGTGGCTGCGCAGCGGCGGCAAGCCATGCCGGCGCTGGCTTGGCCGCAACGACCGAAAATATAGAAAAAATGCCCTCGGCGCTTGCTGACAGTGCGCAGGCAGCTATTTAATCTATAGCAATACCGACGGATCGGTGGTGATCAGGTCGAGCGGAAAACGCTTGCCGGCCAGGTAGTCTTCCACGCAGGTCAGCAGCAGCGGGCTGCGGTGCCGGGCAGTGCCGGCCCTGATTTCGTCAGCCGTCTGCCACAAGGTGCGCACAATGCCTTCATCCAGCGCCTGGCCGGCCACATGCGCGCCCAGTTCGCCGCAAAAGGCAAAGCGCAGGTAAGTGATGTCCAGCGGCTCGGCCTGCCCTGGCTGCGTCCGCTCGAAGCGCGAGAAGTAGATGCCGACGATTGCGGTCGGTGTGAAGTGAAAAGCGGTTTCCTCCAGCGTTTCCCGCACGCAGCCCTGCAGCGGGCTTTCGCCCATGTCGAGGTGGCCGGCCGGGTTGTTGAGCATCAGGCCGTCGCGGGTTTCTTCCTCCACCAGCAGGAATTTTTGAACGCCGTCGAAGTCCTGCGCAATGACCGCCGCCACCGTGACATTGGGTTTCCATCGTTTATTCATCGCAAACTGATCTCGGTTTGAAACCCCTTTTCAGGGGGATAAAATTTATTTTGGGAGGGGTAGGCTCTTCCAGATTCGCTCCAGCCCGGCTGGGGCGTGGATTGAAGCATGCGCGAGATTATCTGTGCCATTCTTGACACTTCAACCAGGCCCCGCGGGGCTTTTCATGAAGCCTGCAAAACCGTTGGCAAATCCCTGCCGCAGATGCCCGACCAGGCACTGCACCGCCTTGGGCACCTGCGCTGACCAGGGACGCAGGGCGTAAATGCGTTCGCCAAAAAATCCCTGCACCTGCCAGTCGGGCAAAACCTGCACCAGCGGCGCCGGCCCGCCTGCGCTGGCGGCCTGCGGCAGACTGAAATCAGGCAGCAGGCCGATGCCCAGGCCGGCCAGCAAGGCGTCGCGCAGCACCTCGCTGTTATTGACTCTGAGCGAGCCGGCCACGTTCACGCCGATGCGATCGACCGCGCCATCGGCCGCCTTGCGCCTGGCCTGCGCGCCGGCCGGCCGGGCAAAGGTCCAGCTGCCGGCGTGGCTGTCCCGCAGGTAAAGCAGGCAGTCGTGCGCCGTCAGCTCCGACGGATGCGCCGGCACGCCGCGCCGCGCGATGTACTGCGGGCTGGCCACGAGCAGGGAGCGGGTTTCGCACAGCACCCAGGCGACATGGGTTTCCGGCGGGGCGTTGGTGTGCCGGATCGCCAGGTCGAAACCCTCGTTGGCCAGGTTGACGAAGCGGTCGGTCAGCTCCAGCTCGATGTGGATCTCGGGAAACTGCCGCAAAAAATCGGCGATGCAGGGCGCCAGGTGCTGCCGCCCCAGCGCGACCGGCGCCGTCAGCCGGATCAGCCCGCGCGGCGCGCCGGCCAGGTCGCGCGCGGCGCTGTAGCTGTCGCTGATGCGCTGAAAAGCCGGCTGCATGTCGTTGACCAGCTGCTGCCCGGCCTCTGTCAGCCCGACCGAGCGGGTGGTGCGGCGCACCAGCAGCACGCCTGCGCTGCGTTCCAGTTCGCTGATGCGCATGCTGGCCGAGGCCTTGGACAGACCCAGCCGGCGGGCGGTTTCGGTAAAGCTGCGGGTCGCCGCCAGCACGGTCAGCAGATGCAGGTCGGCCACGAGCGGCGCAAGCTGGTCAGAGGGCATGGAGGGCGTTCATTGTTCAGGAATGTGAACAATGTAATCACCAAACAGGGACTTATCAACACCGGGCCACCGTCCTAGACTGCATGGATTCGTTTGTTCATCCCGAAGGATTGCCATGTTTTCATCGCCCGCCGAAATCGCTCCGCAAATCACGATTGGCCACTATCTGAGCGGCAGCCCGGCGCTGCCCGCCGCCGGCCGCAGCCAGCAAGTCTTCAACCCCGCGACCGGCGCGGTGACCGGCCAGGTGGCGCTGGGCAGCGCGCTTGATGTTGATGCGGCCGTGGCGTCGGCGCAGGCGGCGTTTCCGGCCTGGTCCGACCTGCCGCCGCTGCGCCGTGCCCGCGTCATGTTCAAGTTCCTCGAACTGCTGAACAAGAATAAGGACACGCTGGCCCACATGATCACCGCCGAGCACGGCAAGGTGTTCACCGATGCGCAGGGCGAGGTTTCGCGCGGCATCGACATCGTCGAATTCGCCTGCGGCATCCCGCAGCTGCTCAAGGGCGACTTCACTGATCAGGTGAGCACCGGCATCGACAACTGGACGCTGCGCCAGCCGCTCGGCGTGGTCGCCGGCATCACGCCGTTCAACTTCCCGGTCATGGTGCCGATGTGGATGTTCCCGGTGGCAATTGCCGCTGGCAACTGCTTTGTCCTGAAGCCCAGCCCCATCGACCCGAGCCCCAGCCTGTTCATGGCCGAGCTGCTG
>JAQGNK010000448.1 GCA_028291905.1 Polaromonas sp. | reverse complement strand
TGCTAAAGGCTTTTCTTCACGGTCATGCTGGCCAGTGCAAAGACTTCGGCCGCTTTCTTTGCTCGTCGTCTGAATGAAACGCAACCCGATCGAGCACGGATTGCTTGCTTGCCCATGTGGCATGCGCCTGGCAGCTTGTCCTCGGAGCTTCGGCAGGCAGCATTTTGCGCAGCCCGGCTCATGGCCTGGGCATCAATCGCCAAGGCCTTGCGCAGGTCGAAAGTAACCACTAGAAACACCCTGCCAGCCTACGGAATCGGCACCGCCAGCTTGGCTCATGCGCGCATCGGCTTCGCCAGCTTTGGAAAACCCGGCGGTGAAACGATTGGGCTGTCCGCACAAGGATATTTCGGCGCTGACCAGCAACTCAAAGGGTTGCGTCCGCCGCGACGGGTCTGATTCGCCAAGCGCCCGAAAATAGCTCTGGGTCGGGCCTCCCATCTGTTTTTCAATCTGTTATTTTCCGGCGTGGCCGCCCAGCAAGGCCATGCGGATGCGCTGGTATTTCGACTTGAGCAGCTGCGCGCCAAAGGCAATAAACATCGCCAGCATCAAAATTTCAATGAATCCGATCTTCGGGTGATGAGGAAGCCTGGGGTTTGGTGAAACTGAAGCTGAAGCTGCCGGGCTTACCCCGTCATAGCGGCTCAGCCAGCCCGAACTGCAAAGGCGCGGCACTGAGCGAAACAGCGCCATTGCCCTGGTGCCGCCGCTTTGGCATCAATCCAGCAAAACCCGGTCTTTCATCCCCGCCGTCAGGCTGGGCGCAAGCAGCAAGGTCATGGCCGACCAGATCAACCACTTCTGGTAGCGCTGCTGGGACCATCCCGCCTGATCGCACAGCCGGCGATGCTGATCGGGCAGTGCAATCAGCCAGAGCAGATCGGAAAGCTCCTGCTCAGAAATGCCGGTATCGGCGCGCAGGACGCCGCGCTGGCCGAGTTCATGCACGGCCCGCGCGCTTTCGGCACGCATTCTTGCCAGGAAACCGGTGTAGTCGGAGCGAATGCCCGGGTCAGTGTCGGCTGCCTGGTCGAGGCAGCGCCAAAGCCTGGAGATTCTCTGGTTGCTGGCCGCGAGCCAGGCCAGCAGGTTGGACACGGCCAGTACCGGGTCCGTCTTCTCGAACAGCGCCTTCGGCTCCGCCAGATCAAGCAGGCGGGCATCGGTTTCAAGCTGCGCGGTCGCACGGTTGAGCGTGGCCAGCAGCAGGTCGCGCTTGGTGCCCGCAAGATTCACGGATTCGACCGATGCGCCGGCCTGCTCTGCAATTGCCCGCATCGTCGTGCCGCTGAAGCCTTGCTGCTCGAAACAATGCTGAGCGGCATCCAGGATGCGTTCTCGCGTCGCCGCGCTGTTGGCTGCGCGCAGGGTGGAGTTGTAGGGTCTTTTTGTCATGGATTCAGTCAGGTACACAACAATACAAATTTCAATACATTAACTATGTATTGAATGTATTATTGCTGCATCCATTCTATCAACGCCATTCCCAGGAGCCTCAATGACACGAATCATCATCGCCGCAACCCCTATTTATGGGCATGTTGCCCCGCTGCGTTCCATCGCCGCCGATCTGGTGGCTCGCGGACATCATGTGACGTTTCTGTCCGGCTCGGTCTTTGCCCCATTCATCGAGGGCACGGGTGCGAGATTTGTCCCCTTCACCGGCAATGCGGATTTCAACGCCTCGGACCCCGCTGCCTTTCCTGGCCGTGCGGACCTTGAGGCCGGTCCCGCGCAGATCGACTTCGACATCCGGCGGATGTTCACTGATCCGATGGCGGTGCAGCACCGCGCGCTGCAGGCACTGCTTGGCGAGGCCGGGACCGAAAAGCCGGGAGAGCCGGTGGTCGTGCTGCACGACACGGTGTTTCTGGGCATGTGGCCGGTCCTGCTCGGGGCGCCCGGGATCAGGCCCAAGGGTGTGATCGGCATCGGCGTGACGCCGCTTCCGCTGACCAGCATCGACACGGCGCCGTTCGGGCTGGGCCTGCCGCCGGACAGTTCCGAAGCCGGCCGAACCCGCAATCTGGCGCTGAATTCAATGATCAAAAACGAGCTGTTCGCCTCCGCCCAAAGCCATCTGGCGCAGGTCTTGCAAAGCACCGGCGCCATGGCGCCGCCGCCTTTCGTCTTCGATGGCCTGGTCACCCTGCCGGACCGCTTTTTGCAGCTGACGATTGCGGCGCTTGAATACGAGCGCAGCGATGCACCCGCCGGCTTGCGCTACGCAGGCGCCTTGCTGGGCGCGGCTTCGAGGTTTTCGCTGCCGCCCTGGTGGGCAGCTGTTGCCGCCGCCAGCAAAGTGGTGCTTGTCACGCAGGGCACCATCGCCAATCGTGACTTCGACGAGCTGATCAAGCCCACCCTGAGCGCGCTGGCGGACATGGACGGTCTGGTGGTGGTGGCTGTTACAGGCCGGGCCGGCGCCGACATCGGGCCGATACCTGCGAATGCCTACGTGGCGGATTTCATACCGTTCGATCAGCTCCTGCCCCATGTGGATGTACTGGTCAGCAATGGCGGCTACGGCGGCATTCAACAGGCGCTCAGCCACGGCGTTCCGCTGGTGCTGGCCGGCGAGTCGGAAGACAAGATCGAGGTGACGGCCCGCGTGGCCCACACCGGAGCGGCCATCAACCTGCGAACCAGCCGGCCTGACGCAGCCGCCTTGCGCGACGCGGTGCATGCCGCACTCGACGACCCGGCCTACCAGCGCAATGCGCAGCGACTGCAAAAGGAATATGCCCGGCAGGACGCTTTCGCGCTCATCGCCTCGAACATTTTCGAGCTTGCCAGCGCAAATGCCCCGGAAAGTGCCTCATGAAACTATTTTGGCTGTTGACGCTTCCGCGTGTTTTCCTCGGTGCGGTGTTCCTCTTGGGCGCCGCGGATGGGTTTGCCTTTGTCGCCACCGGCGCCCATCTCATTCACCCCCCGACCTCGCAGGCCGGCTTGCGACTTGAAGACGCCTTGAAAGCCACTGGCTTTTTTTGGCCCTTGATGAAGACCGTCGAGTTGATCGGCGCGGCCTGCCTGCTGACCAACCGGGCGCCGGCTTTCGGCCTTGCGCTGCTGGCGCCAGTCATCGCGGTCGTCGCCTTGTTCCATGTCTTTCTCAATCCCCAGGGCATTCCGCTGGCGGCATTGCTGGTCGTCTGCGCCGCACTTCTGCTCAGGGCCTATCGAGCGCGCTATGAAGGCCTTTTCGACAGCCCCCCTGTTCTCGGGCAGCAGGCTTGATAGCCGTGCCATCCTGATGACGAGGCGACCCCAGGGCATCCACGGCCACTACCACGCTCATGTCTATTCCGAGCCCGAACCGAAACGCTGGCAGGCTATTTGGCTGTCTGGCCAGCCAGCGTTTTGACGACCAGGCCATCACGCCTGACTTTGCGGTTTGAGCGGGGATGGACTGGGGGTTGGTGGTTGCGAAAATTCAAGCGTTCCAGCCCTCTGGCGAAGGTGCTGTCTGCACTGGATGCTATTAAAATGATAGTTTCCGGCAGCCGGGGCAACTAAACCCCAGCCTGTATCCACGCCGCCGCCTTCTCGGCAATCATCAAGGTCGGCGAATTCGTGTTGCCGCTGGTGATGAGCGGCATCACGCCGGCATCGACCACCCGCAGGCCGCGTATGCCGCGCACCCGCAGGTGCGAATCGACCACCGCCATCGGGTCGTCCGCCGCGCCCATCTTGGTCGTGCCGACCGGGTGGAAGATCGTGGTGGCGATGTCGCCGGCCAGCCGGGCTAGGTCCTCGTCGGTCTGGAACTGCACGCCGGGCTTGAACTCCTCGGGCAGGTACTTGGCCAGCGCGCCCTGGCTGACGATCTTGCGCGTCAGGCGCAGCGAGTCGGCCGCCACCTGCCGGTCTTCTGGCGTGCTCAGGTAATTGGGCGAGATCGCGGGCGCATCGCCAAACTGGCCAGACTTGATCCGCACATGGCCCCGGCTGGTCGGGTTGAGGTTGCAGACGCTGGCGGTGAAGGCGTTGAAATTATGCAGCGGCTCGCCGAAGGCATCGAGCGACAGCGGCTGGACGTGGTACTGGATGTTCGGATACGGTTGGTCGGGCGACGAGCGGGTGAAAGCGCCCAGCTGCGACGGCGCCATGCTCATCGGGCCGGTGCGCCGGGCGGCATATTCGAGCCCGATGCGGGCCTTGCCCCACATCGAATTGGCCATGGTGTTGAGCGACAGGCCCCAGCGCTTGCTGTCCTGGGCGGGCTGAATCTTGTACACCGACCGAATCTGCAGATGGTCCTGCAAATTGGCGCCCACGCCGGGCAAATCCTGCATGACGTCAATGCCGTGCTGCTTGAGCAAGCCCGCCGGGCCGATGCCCGAGAGCTGCAGAATCTGCGGCGAGCCGATGCTGCCGGCGCACAGCAGCACTTCGCCCATCGGGCCGGAGTCGCGGATCGAGCGTGCCGTGACGCGCTCGTTGCCGGTCCAGACCTCGACGCCTGTGCAGCGCTGGCTGCCGTCCGGCTGCTTTTCAATCACCAGCTTGCAGACCTGCGCATGCGTCCACAGCTCGAAATTCGGCCGGCCCAGGCAGGTCGGCCGCAGAAAAGCCTTGGCCGTGTTCCAGCGCCAGCCGTTTTTCTGGTTGACTTCAAAGTAGCCCACGCCTT
>JAQGNK010000429.1 GCA_028291905.1 Polaromonas sp. | reverse complement strand
ACCCGGACAAGAAGGTGCCGTTTCGCATCGTTCACGAAGGCAGCAAGGAGCGCTACCTGACCGGCGGCGACTTCGACACCGAAAGCTTTCAGCTGGCCGGCGGGGCGCTGTGGATCGGCGACGAATTCGGCCCGTTCCTCATCAAGGCCGACATGAAGGGCAGGGTGCTGGCGGTGTTCGACACGCTGGTCGATGGCAAGGCGGTGCGTTCGCCCGACCATCCGGCGGTGACCACGCCCGGCGTGCCCGGCGGCGCGGTCGATTTCCAGGTGCGCCGCTCCAAGGGTTTTGAAGGCATGGCCGCCTCGAAAGACGGCAGCAAGCTGTATGCCCTGCTCGAAGGCGCGGTCTGGGACGCGGCCGCCAAATCGAATGAAAACCTGAACGGCAAGGACTACCTCCGGGTGCTGGAATTCGACGTGAAAACCGAAGCCTGGACCGGCCGCCACTGGAAGTACGTGCTGGAGAGCAACAGCCACGCGATTGGCGACTTCAACATGATCGACGGCAGCACGGGCCTGATCATCGAGCGCGACAACGGCGAAGGCACGGCGGACAAAGCTTGTCCGGAAGGCCAGAAGCGCACCGACTGCTTCCACGACATCGCCAAATTCAAGCGCGTGTACAAGGTCGAACTGAGCGACGCCAATGCCGGCGGCGAGCTGCGCAAGATCGGCTACATCGACCTGCTGGCGATTGCCGACCCGCAGAAAGTGGCGCGCAAGCCGCTGAACAACGGCGTGCTGGCCTTTCCTTTCTTCACGATTGAAAACGTCGATGTGGTGGACAGCACGCACATCGTCGTCGGCAACGACAACAACCTGCCGTTTTCCAGCAGCCGCGAGCCGAACAAGGCCGACGACAACGAGCTGATCCTGCTGGAAGTTGGGGATTTCCTGAAGGCGAACTGAGGCGGTTGGCAGGCTGCGGCAAGGGCTTGCGCCGTGTTGGGCAGGCGTAGCTGATTAATCAATTTGCTATTAAATAAATAGCTGTTTGCGCAGGTAATCATTGCGCTACAGCCCTTATTTGCTTGAGAAACGGGCTTGTCTCGACAGCTTGACGCGAGGACAGGGCACGTCAGCGGCGCCGAGCCGGGCGGCGCGAGTTGTCATAGAACGCCGGCGGTTTGCCCGCCACCCAGCGCACGAAAGCCACGATCTCGGGATGTGTTTTCAACGCCTCCCAGGTGTGGTAACTGCGCGCCAGCTCGCGCTCGCTGAAGGTCGCGTGAATCTTGCGGTGGCAAATGCGGTGCATCAGCACTTTGGCGCTGCCGCCCTGGCTGCGCGGCACCAGGTGGTGCTCATCGACGCTGGCGCCGGTTTCGAGCGGTCGGCCGCACAGCGGGCACAGCTCAATCCCTGGCGGTTTGACGTAGCCCAGGGGTTCGGTGCCGCGAAGGGCGCGTTTGGAAACCATGTGGTGCTTCTTGGGGAGTGCAGTCGTTGATGCAGCCAGGAATTACACAGGAAAAACCCCTGCCGCATCAAGACGGGGGTCATGGTGGCCGGCTGATCGGGCGCTCATCGGCCTCTTGGGATCAGCCGCACTGCCTGTTTTGGCCGTAGCTGAACCCATGAGGATTCAGCGCCGCTTCTTCTTGCCGGGGTTAACGGTCTCCTTCGCCGCCAGCCCCAGCGCGGCGCGGGAAAGCGCGTCGGCTTGGCTGTTGCGGTGGCGCGGTATCCAGCGCAGGCTGGCCTTGTCGAAGGAGGCGATAAGGGTGCGGGCTTCGTCGAACAGCCTGGCCAGCCGGGCAATCGGCTTGGACCCTGCGACACCGAGCTGCTCGACCAGGATGCTGTTGTCGCAATACACCTGCAGGGCGGTCGCGCCGTGCGCCTGCGCTTGCCGCAGGGCGGCCATCAGCGCCAGCAGTTCGGCTTCGTTGTTGCAGCCGCGCGTGCCGGTTGCCTGCGACAGGGTATGGCGCGTGCCGTCGGGCGCCGTCAGCACCGCGCCCAGGCCCATGGGTCCGGGGTTGGGCGCGGCGCTGCCGTCGCAATGGATGAGCCAGGCGTGGGCTGGTGCTGGCGGTAAATCGGTCATGCACAAAGCTTAGCGGACGCGCTGCCGGCGCCGGTCCACACCAGTGCCGGTTCAGCACGGGCATGCGCCATGGCCCCATCGCCCCATGCCCGTGATCGGTGCTGGCCGCGCATCAGCCTGGCTGCAGTCCGCGTGCCTGGCCGGGCCTGCGCAAGCCCGGCGCTAAAACCGGCCACAATGAACCGCATGACATCCAGCACGCCCCCCGCCTTCCAGCCCCTGCCCGGTCTTTACGAGCCCTCCGCCATCCAGCAGCTGCCCGACGGCCGCTTTCTGGTGGTCGAAGATGAAAAAGACCATTCCTACAGCCTGCTGACCCTGCAGGCCGACGGCACGGCCAGCAGCGAGCCGCTCGGGCCGGGCTGGTTCCAGGGCGGCGCAGCGATCTGGAACCTCGACGACCTGGAAGGGCTGGCGCTGGACAGCCTGGGCTACCTGTACGGCATCACCTCGCATTCGCGCAACAGCCAGGGCGAGACAAAAAAAGCCCGCGAGCAGCTGGCCCGGTTCCGGGTGGAGGAGGGCCGGATGGTCAAGCCGGTGGTGGTCGGCGGGCTCAAGCCGGCGCTGGCGGCGGCGCATCCGGTGCTGGCGGCGGCCGCGCAGGTGGCAGATGTCAAGTCGGGCGAGGGGCTGAGCATCGAGGCGCTGGACATCACGCCCGACCGGCAGCGTTTGCTGATCGGCTTTCGCAGCCCGCTGCAAGGCGGCCTAGCTTTAATTGCCAGCGTTGACAACCCGACGGCGGTTTTTGAAGCCGGCGCGCCGCCGCAGATAGGCAGCCGCTTGCAGGCGCTGGACCTGGGCGGGCAGGGGATTCGCGGCATGGCTTATGTGGCTGGCCTGCAGGGCTATCTGCTCATCGGCGGCCCGGCTGCGCGCACGCAGGAGGCCGAGTTCAGCCTGTGGTTCTGGAGCGGTGAACCCGCAGCGCCGGCCCGCCGCGTCACGGTGCCGGGCCTGCAGGGGCTGGCCCATGCCGAGGGCATCAGCCCGGCGCTGATCGATGGCGTGGCCCATGTCGTCATCGTCAGCGATGAAGGCGACCGCAAGGAGAAGCGCTGCGCCCGCTTTGCGCTGCTCAGGCTCGAACAGCTGCGGATCGCGGATTGATGCGGGCCTGCGCAGGCCTGCAGAGTTTGCTGAATGCTATAAAAAGAGTAGCTGCCTGCGCAGATAAGCAGGGCGCTACCGCCCTGAAACGCTAAAAAATCACATTCTTGACTGGAACACCAGCCCGGCATGCTCGCGCAGCGCGTGGAACTTGATTTTGGGCCACTGCTGCTCCACCGCCCGCAGCGTTGCGCTGTGATCGACCAGCAGCGTCGGCGCATCGACCGCATCGAGCGCAACGCGGTGCGCATTGGCATCCATAAATTTTTTCAGCTCATTGGCATCGTCCGAAGTGACCCAGCGCGCCAGGTTGAAATGGCTGCCCATGATGCGCGCCTTCACGCCGTATTCATGCTCCAGCCGGTGCGCCACCACCTCGAACTGCAGCTGGCCGACGGCGCCCAGCAGCAGCACCGAGCCGGCAATCGGCCGGAACACCTGGATCGCGCCTTCCTCGCCCAGCTGGGTCAGGCCGGCGCGCAGCTGCTTGCCGCGCAACGGGTCGGCCACCTCGACCGAGCGGAACATTTCCGGCGCGAAGAAGGGCAGGCCGGTGAACTGCAGCGCCTCGCCCTCGGTCAGCGTGTCGCCGAGCTGCAGCACGCCGTGGTTCGGAATGCCGATGATGTCGCCGGCAAAGGCGGTGTCCAGCAGCTCGCGGCGCTGGCTCATGAAGCTGACCACCGTGTTGGGCCGGATTTCCTTGCCGCTGCGCACCACTTTCAGGCGCATGCCGCGCGTGAATTCGCCGCTGGCCACGCGCAAAAAGGCGATGCGGTCGCGATGCGCCGGGTCCATGTTGGCCTGGATCTTGAACACCACGCCGGAAAACTTCTTTTCCTCCGGATGCACGACGCGCTGCAGTGCCGGGCGGTCAGCCGGCGCCGGCGCCAGATCGACCAGCGCATCGAGCACCTCCTGCACACCGAAGTTGTTGATCGCCGAGCCGAAGAACATCGGCGTCTGCTTGCCCGCCAGGAATTCGGCGCGGTTGAATTCGGGCGAGGCGCCTTCGAGCAGCTCCAGCTCGCCCTGCGCCTGGGTGAATTCGGCGCCGAAGCGTTTCGTCGCTTCCGCGTTGTCGAGGCCGGCCAGGATTTCATCGTCGCCGCCGGCCTTGTCCTCGCCGGGGCTGAAGACGCGCATGCGCTCCTCGCGCCGGTCATAGACGCCGTGGAACAATTTCCCCATGCCGACCGGCCAGGTGAAGGGCACGACCGCCATGCCGAGTTCGCGCTCGATCTCGTCCATCACGCTCATCGGGTCCTGCACCTCGCGGTCCATCTTGTTGACGAAGGTCAGGATCGGCGTGCCGCGCGCGCGGCAGACCTGCAGCAGGCGGCGCGTTTGCGGCTCCACGCCGTTGGCCGCGTCGATCACCATCAGCGCGGCATCGTCGGCGGTCAGCACGCGGTAGGTGTCTTCCGAGAAATCCTGGTGGCCGGGCGTGTCGAGCAGGTTGATTACGCAGTCGCGGTATTCCATCTGCATGACCGAAGAGGCGACCGAAATGCCGCGCTGCTTCTCGATTTCCATCCAGTCGCTTGTCGCATGGCGGGCCGCTTTTCTAGCCTTGACGCTGCCGGCGATCTGGATGGCGCCCGAGAACAGCAGCAGCTTTTCGGTCAGCGTGGTCTTGCCCGCGTCGGGGTGGGAGATGATGGCAAACGTGCGGCGGCGCTTGACTTGTTTGGCGA
>JAQGNK010000353.1 GCA_028291905.1 Polaromonas sp. | reverse complement strand
TCGATCAGCAGGGCGCGCGCAATCGAGATGCGCTGGCGCTCGCCGCCCGACAGGCCCTGGCCGCGCTCGCCCACCAGCGAGTCGTAGGCCTGCGGCCGCCGCAGGATGAACTCGTGCGCATGGGCGGCGCGCGCCGCCGCGACGATCTCGGCCCGCGTCGCGCCAGGCTTGCCGTAAGCGATGTTCTCGGCAATCGTGCCGAAGAACAAAAAAGGCTCCTGCAGCACCAGGCCGATGTGGCGCCGGTAGTCGGCCACGCCGAAGCGCCGGATATCAAGGCCATCAACCTGGATGCTGCCGTCGGTCACATCGTAAAAGCGGCACAGCAAATTGACCAGCGTGCTTTTCCCCGAACCGCTGTGGCCGACCAGGCCGATCATTTCGCCCGGTTTTATGTCCAGGTCGAGTCCGCGAATCACCGAGCGGTTGCCGTAGCGAAAGCCCAGCCCCTTCATTTCTATGCGCCCGGCCAGCGCGCCAATCTTTACCGGCTGGGCCGGCTCGGGCACATTCGAGACGTGATCCAGGATGTCGAAGATGCGCTTGGCGCCCGCGGCGGCCTTCTGCGTGACCGAGACGATGCGGCTCATCGAGTCGAGCCGGCCGTAAAACCGGCCGATGTAGGCGATGAAGGCGGTCAGCACGCCGACGGTGATCTCTTGCCGCGACATCAGCCAGATGCCGAAGGCCCAGACCACCAGCAGGCCGATTTCGGTCAGCAGCGACACCGTGGGCGAAAACAGCGACCAGACCTTGTTGAGTTTGTCGTTGACCGCCAGGTTGTGCTGGTTGACGACGCGAAAGCGCTGGGCCTCGCGCTTTTCCTGGGCAAAGGCCTTAACGACCCGGATGCCGGGGATGGTGTCGGCCAGCACGTTGGTCACGTCCGACCAGACGCGGTCGATCTTCTCGAAGCCGGTGCGCAGCTTGTCGCGAACCACATGGATCATCCAGCCGATGAAGGGCAGCGGCAGCAGGGTCGCCAGCGCCAGCCAGGGGTTGATGGAAAACAGGATCGCGGCGGTCATGCCGATCATCAGCACGTCGGTGGCGAAATCGAGCGCATGCAGCGACAAAAAGACGCAGATGCGGTCAGTCTCCGAGCCGATGCGCGACATCAGGTCGCCAGTGCGCTTGGCGCCGAAATAGTCGAGCGACAGTTCCAGCAGATGATCGAAGGTGGCAGTGCGCAAATCGGCACCAATCCGCTCGGACACCAGCGCCAGCAAGTAGGTGCGCGCCCAGTTCAGCGCCCAGCCCAGCACCGCTGCGCCCAGCAGCCCGCCCAGGATCAGGCCGACCTTGCCGGGCTCGATCTGCCGGCCGTTCTGGAACGGGATCAGGATGTCGTCCATCAGCGGAATCGTCAGGTAAGGCGGCACCAGGGTCGCGGCGGTCGAGGCCAGCGTCAGCAAAAAGCCCGACAGTAGCTGCCAGCGGTAGGGTCGGGCAAAGCGCCACAGCCGCAGCAGCACCCAGGTCGAGGGCGGCGCGGCGACTTCGCGGGCGCAGGCCGGGCAGTCGTCGCTGTCGGGCGGCAGCGGCGCATCGCATTCGGGGCACAGCGGCGTGTCTTCGGCTGTTCGGCTTGCGTGGCCTGCATCGGTGCGCTGGCCCAGCGCCTGCTGCTGGCCGAACAGCCGCATCAGCCGCAGCGCCTGCGCGTTCGCGCCCAGGGTGAAGCGCCAGCTGGCCAGCCGGCGGGACAGCTCGCCCTCGCCGTCGTGCAGCTCCAGCGTGCCGACGCCGGCATGGTCGAAATGGCGCAGCGCCAGGACCTGCGCCGGCAGGCCGGCCGCGCTGCGCAAGGGCCAGCTGGACCAGCTGCCGCCAGGCGCGCAGGCCAGCAGCCGGCGGTTCGTCAGGGCGAGCAGGCCGGGGGCGAAACAAAGTTGGCTGTCCAGGTCAACGGGCAGGCTGCACACGACGTTCTCATCGGTTGCCAGTTGCGAGCGCAGCCCTGCCAGTGCCGGGTCGCCAGGACTGGAATCGTCCACGGGGTGCTGATGTTGCATGTTGTCTTGAATGATGGTCCGGCCATGGCCACGCCCCTGGCGCGGCGCGCGGGTCCGGTTTCTGGAGGAATTCGGGCTTTTCGGGAAAGGCGGCGGGAACGGGGATTTTCGCTGAAACCGCCTGGCGCCAGCCCATGCTGAACAATGGCGGGTCGTATCCGGTGGACAGTTGTTTTTTGCCATCATCCATCGCGGCACAATCAGGCCAGGCTAAGCCAAAGCACAACCATCCAGAATCTGGTACCAGAACCTTGAACCGAACCGCTACCGCCACCGGCATTTCGCTGGCCCGACCTTCAAACGCTGCACCGGCCCGGCCGGTTGACGCCAACCAACGCTGCCACCCATGAGCCAACTGGACGCTATCGAACTGCTGCGCATCAACTACCTGCGCGGCCCCAACATCTGGACCTACCGCCCGGTGCTGGAAGTCTGGCTGGACCTGGGGGCGCTCGAAGACTTTCCGAGCAACCTGCTGCCCGGCTTCAACGACCGGCTGCTGGCCCTGCTGCCGGCGCTGCTGGAGCACCACTGCGGCGTGGGCGAGCGCGGCGGCTTTCTGCAGCGGCTGCATGAAGGCACCTGGACCGGCCATGTGCTCGAACATGTGGTGATCGAGCTGCTGAACCTGTCCGACATGCCGACCGGCTTCGGCCAGACCCGCAGCACCTCGCGGCGCGGCGTGTACCGCATGGTGTTCCGGGCGCGCGACGAGCAGGTCGCCCGCGCCGCGCTGGCCGAGGGCCACCGGCTGTTGATGGCGGCCATCAACGACGAGCACTACGGCGCAGCCGATGTGCAGGCAGCGGTGCAGGCCATCCGCACCCAGATCGACGACTGCTACCTCGGCCCCAGCACGGCCGCCATCGTGGCGGCGGCGACCGCCAGGGGCATTCCGCACATCCGCCTGAACGACGGCAACCTGGTGCAGCTGGGCTACGGCGCCAGCCAGCGGCGCATCTGGACGGCCGAAACCGACCTGACCAGCGCGATTGCCGAAAGCATCGCCCACGACAAGGATTTGACGAAAAGCCTGCTGGCCAGCTGCGGCGTGCCGGTGCCCGAAGGCCAGATCGTCGCCAGCGCCGAGCAAGCCTGGGAGGCGGCCGAGGACATTGGCCTGCCGGTGGTGGTCAAGCCGTCGGACGGCAACCACGGGCGCGGCGTGTCGCTGGAGCTGAACACGCAGGAAGAAGTGCAATCCGCCTTCGCCATCGCCGAGCGGCATGGCAGCGAGGTCATGGTCGAGCGCCATGTGCGCGGCCATGAACACCGCCTGCTGGTGGTGGGCGGGCGCGTGGTGGCGGCGGCGCGCGGCGACGTGGCGACCGTGACCGGCGACGGCCAATCGAGCGTCAGCCAGCTGGTCGATGCGCAGCTCAACACCGACCCCAGGCGCGGCCAGGGCGAGGATTTTCCGCTCGGCCTGATCGACACCGCCTGCGACGGCGCGATTTTGCTGGAGCTGCAGCGCCAGGGCCTGGAGCCGGGCGCCATTCCCGTCGCGCGCCGGGAGGTGCTGATCCAGCGCAACGGCAATGTCGCCATCGACTGCACCGACGAGGTTCACCCGGAAGTCGATTACATCGTCTCGCTGGCCGCCCGCGTGGTGGGCCTGGACATTGCCGGCGTCGATGTGGTGGCGCAGGACATCTCGCGCCCGCTGCATTCCCAGGGCGGCGCGATTGTCGAGGTCAACGCCGGCCCCGGCCTGCTGATGCACCTCAAGCCCGAGCAAGGCGCGCCGCGCCCGGTCGGACGCGCCATTTGCGACCATCTCTTCCCGCCCAGGGCCGAAGCGCCCGAGCACCGCCCGCCAAGCAACGACGGGCGCATCCCGATCATCGGCATCGCCGGCACCCAGGGCGCGCAGCACATTGCCCGCCTGGTGGCCTGGCTGCTGCACCTGTCGGGCCGACACACCGGCCTGGCCTGCCAGGCCGGCCTGTTCCTGGACCAGCGCCGGGTCGAGAAAACCGACAGCACCCACTGGGAAGCCGGCCAGCGCCTGCTGATCAACCGTGCGGTGCAGGCGGCGGTTTTTGAAAACGGCGCCGACACCATCCTGCGCAGCGGCCTGCCCTACGACCGCTGCCAGGTCGGCGTGGTCACCGACCTGGGCGGCGCGGCCGGGCTGGCCGAATTTGACATTCTTGAAGACGAACAGATGTTCAAGGTCCTGCGCTCGCAAGTCGATGTGGTGCTGCCCGGCGGCGCGGCGGTGCTCAATGCTGAAGAGGCCGGTGTGGCCGAGATGGCGCCGCTGTGCGACGGCGAGGTGATTTTCTACAGCATCGATCCGGCGGCCACCCCGATTGCCAGCCACCGCGAAGCCAACGGCCGCGCCGTCTATGCGCGCCAGAACCAGGTGGTGCTGGCCACCGGCGCGACCGAAAAATTCCTGCCCGGACTGGGCAAGCTCGCCGGCTGGTCCAGGCGGCATGCGAAAGCCGGCATTTCCGAAAGCTCGCTGCTGGCGGCGGTGGCCGTGGCCTGGGCGCTGGACATTCCGCTCAACCTGATCGGCGCCGGCATCGAAGCCTTTGACGCCAACCCACTACCTGCCGGGAGGGCAGACTGATGCAAGTTTCCCGCCTCCGGGCCCTGCGCGGCCCCAACCTCTGGAGCCGCCGCACGGCCATTGAAGCCATTGTTGGCTGCACGCCTGACGAATGCGCCATCGACCAGCTGGCCGGCTTCGAGCAGCGCCTGCGCGCCCTCTTTCCCGGCATCGGCATGCTGCGCAAGGCCGGCCAGTCCGGCCCGGTGTCGCTGGCCCAGGCGCTGGAAACGGCGGTGCTGGAGCTGCAGGCCGCCGCCGGCTGCCCGGTCACCTTCAGCCGCACCTCGGCCACGCTGGAGCCGGGCATCTACCAGGTGGTGGCCGAGTACAGCGAGGAAACCGTGGGCCGGCTGGCCTTCGAGCTGGCAGAGGCGCTGGTGCAGGCCGCGCTGCACGACGCCGCCTTTGACCTGCAGGCCGCCATTGACAAATTGCGCGACCTGGACGAAGACGAGCGTCTGGGGCCCAGCACCAGCGCCATCGTCGATGCCGGCGTGGCCCGCGGCATTCCCTACCGGCGCCTCACCAGGGGCAGCATGGTGCAGTTCGGCTGGGGCTCGCGCCAGCGCCGCATCCAGGCCGCCGAGCTGGACGCCACCAGCGCCGTGGCCGAAGCCATCGCGCAGGACAAGGACTTGACGAAAAAACTGCTGCGCGCCGCCGGCGTGCCGGTACCGCTGGGCCGCCCGGTGGCTGATGTTGACGACGCCTGGGCAGCCGCCCAAGACATCGGCCTGCCGGTCGTGGTCAAGCCGCAGGACGGCAACCAGGGCAAGGGCGTGACGGTCAACATCATGAGCCGCGAGCACCTGGCCAGCGCCTACCGCGCCGCCGAAGCCTATGGCGAGGTCATGGTCGAGAAATTCCTGCCGGGCAGCGACTTTCGCCTGCTGGTGGTGGGCGACAAGCTGGTCGCGGCCTCGCGGCGCGAGCCGCCGCAGGTGGTCGGCGACGGCCGGCACACGGTGCGCGAACTGGTCGAGATCGTCAACCAGGACCCCAAGCGCGGCGAAGGCCATGCCACCTCGCTCACCAAGATCAAATTCGACGACATTGCCGTGGCCCAGCTCCAGGCGCAGGGCTTCACCCCGGTGTCGGTTCCCGCCAGGGGCCAGCGGGTGCTGCTGCGCCACAACGCCAACCTGAGCACCGGCGGCACCGCCACCGACGTGACCGACGAGGTGCATCCGAGCATTGCCGCCCGCGCCGTGGCAGCCGCGAAAATGATCGGGCTGGACATCTGCGGCGTCGATGTGGTGTGCGAAAGCATGCTGCAGCCGCTCGAAGCGCAGCACGGCGGCGTGGTCGAGGTCAATGCCGCGCCCGGCCTGCGCATGCACCTGTCGCCCTCCTACGGCAAGGGCCGGGCCGTGGGCGCGGCCATGATCGACGAGCTGTTCCCGCCCGGCGAGAACGGCCGCATTCCGGTGATTGCCGTCACCGGCACCAACGGCAAGACCACCACCACCCGCCTGATTGCCCACCTGCTGGCCGCGCACGGCCTGCGCACCGGCATGACCAACACCGACGGCGTGTACATCAACGGCCGGCAGACCGACAGCGGCGACTGCAGCGGCCCCAAAAGCGCGCGCAATGTGCTGATGCACCCCGATGTGGACGCGGCGGTGTTCGAGGTCGCGCGTGGCGGCGTGCTGCGCGAAGGCCTGGGCTTTGACCGCTGCGAGGTCGCTGTCGTGACCAACATCGGCAGCGGCGACCATTTGGGGCTGAACTACATCACGACGGTCGAGGACCTGGCGGTCTTGAAGCGCGTCATCGTGCAGAACGTCGCGCCGACGGGCTACGCGGTGCTCAACGCGGCCGACGCCATCGTGGCCGAGATGGCGCAGGGCTGCCCCGGCCAGGTGATTTTTTTTGCCGCCGACCGCCATCACCCGCAAATGGCGACCCACCGGGCGCAGGGCCGGCGCACCGTGTTTGTCGATGGCCCCATGCTGGTGGCCGCCGAAGGCTCGCGCATTGAGCGCATCGCGCTGCAGTCGATTCCGGTCACGCGGGCGGGCAGCATCGGCTTTCAGGTCGAGAACGTCATGGCGGCGGTGGCGGCGGCCTGGGCCGTCAACCTCGGCTGGGACACCATCCGCAGCGCCCTGGCCAGCTTTGCGACCGACGCCCACAACGCGCCGGGCCGCTTCAACGTGATGGATTACGCCGGCGCCACGGTGATCGCCGACTACGGCCACAACCCGGATGCCATGCGGGCGCTGGTGGCCGCCGTCAATGCGATGCCGGCCCGGCGCCGCAGCGTGGTCATCAGTGGCGCGGGCGACCGGCGCGACAGCGACATCACCGACCAGACCGTCATCCTGGGCGCGGCCTTCAACGAGGTGATCCTGTACCAGGACGCGGCCCAGCGCGGCCGCGCCGACGGCGAGGTGATGGCGCTGCTGCGCCAGGGCCTGCAAGAGGCGAGCCGGACCACGCATGTCGAGGAAATCCGCGGCGAGTTCGCCGCCATCGACGCGGCCCTGGCGCGCCTGCAGCCAGGGGACCTGTGCCTGGTGCTGGTGGACCAGGTGGAAGAGGCACTCGCGCACCTGGCCCGGCGCATTGCGGGAAGGTGAGGACGGGAGTCCCTGCGGCGTGATCAGCGTCCGCTGCGGGCAGGGGGCTTGCGCGCAGATACCGGCAGCTCACCCGCGCCAACCCATGGCT
>JAQGNK010000255.1 GCA_028291905.1 Polaromonas sp. | reverse complement strand
GCCACTGATCTGCAGCCGCAAATCGCTTCGCTGCGCCTGGGTTGCTTTACTGACCTGACGCGGCAGTATGTCCCTGCGGAAACTGTTGAAGAGCAATGGGATATTGCCGGTCTTGAAAAGGTGCTGCGCGAAGACTGGCAAATTGATTTGCCTCTGCATCAGGAAATCGAAACCTCTACCGCGATCACTGATGATGAAGTGCTGGAAAAAGTCATTGCAGCGGCAGAAGCCGCATTCAATGAACAACTCGAAAAAATCGGAGCCGAAAACTTCACCCAGTTTGAGCGTGTCGTGCTGCTGCAGAGCATAGACAGCCACTGGCGGGAGCACTTGAGCGCGCTGGATTATCTGCGCCAGGGCATTCACCTGCGCGGCTATGCCCAGAAGCAGCCCAAGCAGGAATACAAGCGCGAAGCGTTCGAGTTGTTCGGCCAGCTCCTGGACAGTGTGAAAAATGAAGTTACCAAAGTCCTAATGACCGTCAAGGTCCAGTCGAGCGAGCAACTTGACGAAGCTGCCCAAGCGCTTGAAAGCCGTGCCGAAAACATCACCAATGTCACCTATACGGCACCGACTGAAACCGGTGAAACGGAAACCACGGTTGATGAGGCCTCGCAGCGGCGTCCGCAGCCTGCAGCCGCCTCGGCTTTACAGCGTGTCGGCCGTAACGACCCTTGCCCCTGTGGATCAGGCAAGAAATACAAACTCTGCCATGGCAAGCTGACCTGATCCGGTCGGACATCACAATCCCTGTTTTTTTCTGTTTCTGGAGCCAAGTACATGCCTGTCAATCTGGTAGCCACAGCGGCTGCTGACCTTTATCCCGTACCTGGCGTGCGCTGGGGTATTGCAGAAGCGGGCATCCGCAAGGCCAACCGCAAGGACCTTGCCGTGCTGCTGCTCGACGAGGGTGCATCAGTCGGTGCTGTTTTTACCCAGAACAGGTTTTGCGCTGCCCCGGTGCAAATCTGCCGCGAGCATCTGGCCAAAAATTCAGGTCAGAGCCTGGGCATCCGGGCGATGCTGATCAATACCGGCAATGCCAATGCAGGCACTGGCCATGATGGGCTGAGCCGCGCACAGTCCACCTGCATCGAGCTGGCACGAGCCCTGAACGTGTCGCCTGAACAGATAATGCCGTTTTCGACCGGCGTCATCATGGAGCCGTTGCCGCATGAGCGTATCGCCGCCGGACTGCCTGCTGCGCTGGCTGATGCCCGGCAAGACAACTGGGCCAATGCCGCTGAGGCCATCATGACCACCGACACGGTGCCCAAGGCGTTTTCCACCCGTATCACGCTGGCTGGCGGCGCGCTGGTAACCATCACTGGCATTAGCAAAGGCGCGGGCATGATTCGGCCCAACATGGCAACGATGCTCGGCTTCATGGCGACCGATGCCTGCGTATCCCAGGCCTTGATGGCGCAGCTGGCCAGGGAACTGGCCGACGCTTCCTTCAATCGCATCACGATTGACGGCGACACCTCCACCAATGACTCGTTTGTCGTCATAGCCAGCAACCAGGCCGGCCATCCGCCGATCACTTCGCTGGACAGCCCCGACGGCCAGGTCTTGCGTGCCGCCATGATGGAAATTGCGCAAAAACTCGCACAGGCCATTGTTCGCGATGGCGAAGGCGCCACCAAGTTCATGAGCATTCAGGTCGAAGGCGGAAAAACTGCGGAGGAGTGCCGCCAGATTGCCTATTCCATTGCTCATTCGCCGCTGGTCAAGACTGCCTTTTTTGCCAGCGACCCGAATCTCGGCCGCATCCTGGCTGCTGTCGGCTATGCCGGCATAGCTGATCTGGACCAGACCCGGATCGATCTGTATTTGGATGATGTGCTGGTGGCTAAAAACGGTGGCCGGCATGCGGACTACCTTGAGGCCGACGGCCAGCGCGTGATGAAACAAAGCGAGATCACGGTGCGGGTAGTGCTCGGGCGGGGCGAGGCGGCCGATACCGTCTGGACCTGCGACCTGTCCTATGACTATGTGAAGATCAACGCGGACTACCGCAGCTGAAGCGCCAGGTAATCTGAGATGAACGATCACCAGTTTGAACGCCTGATGGCACGGGTTGAATCTTTGATGGTGCGCATCGAAGCTGTTTTGCCGCAACCTTTGTCGGCACCTGACTGGACCGCCTCAATCGCCTACCGTTACCGCAAGCGCAGTTCAGGGCATGGCTCGCTGGAGCCGGTCAGGCATCTGGGCACGATGCAGCTGGACGACCTGAAGGAAATCGAGGGCCAGAAAGAAAAAATCCGGCGCAACACCGAGCAGTTTGTAAACGGCAAGCCCGCCAACAATGTCTTGCTCACGGGATCGCGCGGCACCGGAAAGTCTTCGCTGATCAAGGCATGCCTGAATGAATATTCAGCCCAGGGATTGAGGTTGATCGAAGTGGACAAGGCTGACCTGACAGATCTGCCCGACATTGTGGAGGTGGTGTCCGGCCTGCCCGAAAAATTCATTGTGTTTTGCGATGATCTGAGCTTTGAAGAGGGCGAGCCCGGCTACAAGGCGCTCAAATCCATCCTCGATGGCTCGATAGCGGCTGCAACGCCAAATGTTCTGATCTACGCCACGAGTAACCGGCGCCATCTGCTGCCCGAATACATGATGGAGAACCTGACATACACCCATACCGAGGATGGCGAAGTGCATCCCGGTGAAGTGGTAGAGGAAAAAATTTCCTTGTCCGAGCGTTTTGGCTTGTGGGTCAGCTTCTATCCGTTCAGCCAGGATGAATACTTGGCCATCGTGGCGCAGTGGTTGTCCTCTTTCGGCGTTGATGCCCAAGCCATTGCTGCGGCACGCCCAGCCTCGCTGGTATGGGCGCTGGAGCGTGGCTCGCGCAGTGGCCGCGTCGCCTACCAGTTTGCCCGCGACTATGCGGGCCAGCAGGCAGGCACTGTTCAGTGACCGATAAGGTGCTGGTTGCCGACGCAACCCGGCCTCGCGAAGGCGGTGCCGGGCGCGAGATCGTCGAGGTGGCTGTCGGGATATTAATCCAGCCCGACGGCCGGTTCCTGATGACCTCCCGCCCTCCGGGCAAGGTGTATGAAGGGTACTGGGAGTTTCCGGGCGGCAAGCTGGAGACGGGCGAGAGCGTCGAGCAGGCGTTGCGCCGGGAATTGCAAGAAGAGATAGGGGTCACCATCGGTACCGTGCATGCCTGGAAAGTCGAGATGGTCGATTACCCGCATGCGCTGGTCCGGCTCAACTTCTGCAAGGTGTTTGAGTGGCAGGGCGAGTTGCAGATGCATGAAGGCCAGTCATTCGCCTGGCAATCCTTGCCGGTAGCGGTGGCGCCAGTGCTGCCGGGAACTGTTCCAGTGTTGCAGTGGTTTGCGCAGGCGCTGCATGAAGGCTTGCCCGAGACGCCTGGCGCCTGAATGCACACGCTTCCAAGCTCGGTCGCCTCGGTTTGACCTGCAAACGAATTTTAAGCATCAAATAAGCTTGTAGCGCGCATAAAGACTTCGCAGGAAGCTATGAATTCAGTAGCGCACAGCTACCTGAGAACTTGAATGCCACGATGAGAGGCCAGACTAAGCGCGTGCCAAGCCACCCGAAGGCCTGTTGCCGTTCGCTTGGCCGCCCTCAAGTTTTCTAGCCAACGGCAGAACGCTCAAATAACCAATTGCGCTGTGCAGCAAAAATTGCTTCAGGATAGGGCGCACGGCCACGGCTGCCGTTGTAGCGGCCCAGCCCCATAAAATTATCGCCACGGTCCCGGTCCAGGTAATGGCGAAGAATGACGCAGCCAAAGCGCAGATTGGTCTGCATGTGAAACAGCTTGCCCGGATCGCCATCGCCAATGATCCGTGTCCAGAAGGGCATCACCTGCATGTAGCCTCGAGCACCCACATTACTTACCGCGAACTTCCGGAAGTTGCTCTCGACCTGGATCAGGCCCATGACGAGCGTTACATCCAACCCCGCCCGCTTGCTTTCATACCAGACAGCCTGCAGGAATTCATTGCGAATTTGCAGCTCAGGTATTTTTTTTGCAAGGCGCTCGCTCATCGTTGCCTGCCAGCGCAGATAGACGAGTTTGCTTTCGGCGTCCCTGAATTCGGGGATCAAGGGCGCCTGGTTTGCAACCGCGGAACTGAGTGCTGCGCGCACCGAGTCCATCAGCGGCTCTTCAAGCTGTCCCCCGGCATGAGCCTGCTCTGAAAAAAGTAGCGGTGTACCTGCTGTGCATAAAGAAAGCAAGCACTTTCTTCTTGAAATATAACCTTCCATGCCGGTCGCTGGCAGCGCTTGGGTTGGCGCGGTCGTGGGCTTTTTAGTGGGCAAGCTTTTCCTTGAGAAACGCCACCATGCCGCCCACGGCTACCTTGCTGGCTTGCGTATCGCGGCGATGCTGGTATTCAACTTGTCCTTCTTTCAGTCCACGGTCTCCAATGGTCACGCGGTGAGGCACGCCAATCAGTTCCCAATCGGCAAACATGGCGCCGGGACGCTCATTGCGGTCATCCAGGATCACATCGACACCCGCTGCGATCAGTTCGCCATACAGCTTTTCGGTGGCAGCCTTGACATTGGGGAAACGGTCCGGGCTGATGGGGCATAGCACCACGGTGAACGGCGCAATGCTGTCTGGCCAGATGATGCCGCGCTCGTCATGGTTTTGCTCAATGGCAGCCGCTGGCAGACGGGTAATGCCGATGCCATAGCACCCCATCTCCAGGAATTGCGGCTTGCCGCCTTCATCCAGGAAGGTTGCATTCATGGCCCGGCTGTATTTGGTGCCCAGATAAAACACATGGCCGACCTCGATGCCGCGCTCGATCGCCAGCACACCCTGGCCGTCGGGGGAAGGGTCGCCTGCAACCACATTTCGTATGTCTGCCACTTGGGCAGGTTCGGGTAGGTCGCGCGCCCAATTGACGCCGGTCATATGAAAATCGGCCTCATTGGCGCCGCAAACCCAATCAGCCAGAACCGCGACTTCCCGGTCCACCACCAGTCTCACCGGTTTTTTCAGGTTGAGAGGCCCCAGGTAGCCAGGCTCGCAGCCAAAGTGGTCGTTAATTTCCGTTAGGGTGGCAAAGCGAAAGCCGACCAGATCAGGCACCTTGCCTACCTTGACTTCGTTCATGCTGTGATCGCCCCGCAGCAGCAGCAGCCATACCTGGGTCTTGATGGCTTCGCCTGCTTCATTCATTAGATCGGTGGCCAGGACCAGCGATTTAACGGTGGTTTCCACGGGAATCCCGAGCAACTCTGCAACATCTGCGCAGGTGGCCTTGCCGGGCGTGGGCGTTTTGGCAATTGCTTGCGCTGCCGTCTTGCGCTCACCAGTGGGCGGCAACGCTTCGGCTTTTTCCATGTTGGCTGCATAGCTGCTGGCAGGGCAATAGACAATGGCGTCTTCTCCAGTGGCAGCAATGACCTGGAACTCTTCACTCAAGTCTCCGCCAATCGCACCGCTGTCGGCGGCCACCGCACGGTACGTCAAACCAAAGCGGTCAAATATGCGGCGATAGGCCTGTGCCATGGTCTGATAGCTTGCTTTGGCTGCCAACTGGTCCCGGTCAAAGCTGTAGGCATCCTTCATGATGAATTCGCGGCCGCGCATCAGCCCGAAACGCGGACGGCGTTCATCGCGGAATTTGGTCTGTATTTGGTAGAGGTTTTTTGGCAGCTGCTTGTAGCTGCGGATGTCCTGGCGCATCACGTCGGTGACGACTTCCTCGCTGGTCGGCTGAACCACAAAATCTCGGCCATGGCGGTCCTTGATGCGCAGCAACTCGGGTCCCATCTTGTCAAAGCGCCCGGTTTCCTGCCAGAGTTCCGCCGGCTGGATGACTGGCATGCTCATCTCCACTGCGCCGGCACGGTTCATCTCTTCGCGCACGATGGCTTCGACTTTGCGAATAACACGCAGACCCATGGGCATATAGCTGTAAATGCCAGCGCCCAGTTTTTTGATCAGACCCGCCCTCATCATGAACTGATGACTGACGATTTCTGCGTCGGCAGGTGCTTCCTTGAGCGTGGAAATGAAGAACTGGGAGGCTTTCATAGGCTATTTTTCTGGGTTTGGGCACCGCAGTCCGGCCGTGCGCTTGGCGGGGTCGCCTTCGCTGTGCATAATGGACTCAGTTTAAAATTTTTGAGGTTTGATTATGCTTGACAGGGACGGTTTTCGGCCCAATGTCGGCATCATCTTGCTCAACCAGAGAAGTCAGGTATTTTGGGGCAAACGCATCCGTACCCACTCATGGCAATTTCCGCAGGGCGGCATTGATCGGGGCGAAAATCCCGAGCAGGCCATGTTTCGCGAGTTGCACGAAGAGGTTGGATTGCACCCACAGCATGTTCAGGTGCTGGCCCGTACCCGAGACTGGTTGCGCTATGAGGTGCCTGACCGGTTTATCCGCCGCGATGCGCGTGGACATTACAAAGGCCAGAAACAAATCTGGTTTCTTCTTCAGCTGGTCGGTCACGACTGGGATCTAAATCTGCGCGCAACAAGCCATCCCGAGTTCGATGCCTGGCGCTGGAACGATTACTGGGTGCCGCTTGACGTGGTCGTGGAGTTCAAGCGGGGCGTGTACGAAATGGCGCTGACCGAGCTGTCGCGTTTCGTGCCGCGCTGTGATTTCAGGTCTGATTCGCGTCCCGAACAGCGTAACCGTTATTTGCGTGGCGGCCTGCATCAGCGTGATCTGCTTGCCAGCCAGGCGGCCGCTTCAAACGCCTCCATGCCCGCTGGTACTGTTCCGTCTTATGTTCTCCAGTTTGGTGCAGCATTCGAACTTCCACCTGGCGCTACTTTTGAGCCTGACCCGCAGACCAGTTTTGGTGCGGAAACACCCATGAAGAAACCATGAAATACAAGTTTGCTTGCGCGCTGGCTTGCGGGATGTTGATGAGCTTGTCCAGTGCGGGCTGGGCTCAAGTATTAGTTGAGGAGGCTGAGTGGAAAGAATCGGAAGTCCCAGCACCGCCTGCTTTTAATGCTGACAAGCTGGTGAGCTTTGTCGTATCACCCAACTCCGAGCTGGTTTTTGGCGTTGATCCGGCAACCATCAGCATTTCAAGAAGCGATGGCCTGGTGCGCTATGTGATGGTGGCCACCAGCGCCAGCGGCATACGCAATGTCATGTATGAAGCCATACGCTGCTCTACCGGGGAATTCAAGACATATGGCCGTTACTCTGCGGAAGGCCAATGGAACATGGTGAAAAATGCCGAGTGGCGAACCATGTTTGGCAACATGCCATCAAGGCACGCTCTTCGTTTTGCCAAGGCAGGCGCCTGCGATAATGCGGCACCTGTGTCGTCGGTCAAGGAACTGGTGAGCCGCTTAAAAAGCTAGGTTGATGCATTGCCGAATGCACGGTCGAAGCGTGACTCAGAAGCCTCTTCCAAAGAGGTGGGCAACCTCGAAAATTCAGGCTTATCTGCTCAGGATCAGGTTGGTGCGGTGAACCATCTCTGACTCGCCCGTGTAACCCAGTAGTTTCTCGAATTCCGACGAGGCCTTGCGGCATATCAGCCGGGCTTCTGAGCTGGAGTAATTGGTCAGCCCCCGGCCGATTTCAATCCCATCGTCATCCCGGATGGCGATCACGTCGCCGCGTGAAAAGTCACCTTGAACATCTGTCATGCCGATAGGCAGCAAGCTCTTGCCGCTGTCCCGTACCTTGCTGGCTGCACCTGCGTCAACCGTGACTGAACCGCGCAGCTGCAGATGATCAGCCATCCATTGCTTGCGGGCCTGCATTTTTTGGGTTTGCGCCACCAGCAGCGTGCCAATCGCTTCGCCCCGCGTCAACCTTATCAAGACCTCGGGTTCCCGGCCCCATGCAATCACTGTGGAGGCGCCTGAGCCCGCCGCGCGCTTGGCGGCCAGGATCTTGGTGATCATGCCGCCCCGGCCTATGCTCGACCCGACGCCGCCTGCCATGGCCTCCAGGCTGGTATCTCCGGCCTTGGCTTCATGCACGAACTGGGCGGCAGGGTCTTTGCGAGGATCAGCGGTGTAGAGGCCCTTCTGGTCGGTCAGGATGATGAGCAGATCGGCTTCGACAAGGTTTGCAACCAGCGCGCCCAGCGTGTCATTGTCGCCAAACTTGATCTCGTCATTGACAACGGTGTCGTTCTCATTGATGACCGGCACCACGCCGAGCTGCAGCAATGTCAGCAGGGTAGAGCGGGCATTCAGGTAGCGTTCACGGTCAGCCAGGTCGGCATGGGTGAGCAGGACTTGCGCACTGCCGATGCCGTTTTCGCGCAGCTTGGTTTCGTACATCTGCACCAGGCCCATCTGGCCTACTGCGGCAGCAGCTTGCAACTTATGGATGCCTTTCGGACGGATGCTCCAGCCCAGGCGCTTCATGCCTTCGGCAATCGCGCCGCTGCTCACCATGATGACTTCACGCCCGTCCTTGGCAAGCGCCGCGAGTTGTTCGGACCATTGGCCAATGGCCACTGCGTCCAACCCACGGCCTTCATTCGTCACCAGACTCGAACCCACCTTGACCACAATGCGTTTAGCGTTGCGCAGGAGAGCAGAATCTGATGGGTTTTGCATTTTTCAGTGTTTTAAGGCGCTAGCGCAATGTTCATATGCGCTAGCTGCTATATATTGAATAGCTAAAGGAGAAAGCTTGTTAACGGAAATCGGCAGGAATTAGTCAGGCGCTTTTGCTATCGGCGGTTCTGGGGGCAATTCGATAAAGCGTGGATCAATTTCCTCCTCGGGCTGCTCGCTTTTCTGGACCTTCTTGACGTGCTGGTAAATCGTCTTGACGAGTTGTTCGCAGCCTTCACGCGTCAGGGCTGAAATTTCAAAGACGGGGCCTTTGAATTTAAAGCGCTTGACGAAGTCCTTGACAACGGCTGCGCGCTCGTCGGCATCAATCATGTCGAGCTTGTTAAGGACCAGCCAGCGCGGTTTTTTATGCAGCGCTTCGTCGTATTTCTTGAGCTCGCCGACGATGGCCTTGGCCTGCGCCACCGGGTCCACGTCTTCGTCAAAAGGTGCCAGATCCACGATATGAAGCAACAGTCGCGTGCGCTGCAGATGCCGCAGGAACAGATGGCCCAGCCCTGCGCCTTCCGATGCGCCTTCGATCAAGCCAGGCAAGTCAGCCACCACAAAGCTTTGCTCGGGCCCGACCCTGACGACGCCCAGATTGGGGTGCAGCGTGGTGAAAGGGTAGTCGGCAATGCGGGGACGGGCATTGGAGACTGCCGAGATGAAGGTGGATTTACCGGCATTGGGCATGCCCAGCAGGCCGACATCGGCCAGCACCTTCAGTTCAAGCTTCAGGCTTTTTCGATCTCCAGGCCAGCCGGGGGTCTTGCTGCGAGGCGCGCGGTTGGTCGAGCTTTTGAAGCGCAGGTTGCCAAAACCACCATCGCCGCCCTTGGCAATCAGCACTTGCTCACCGGGCACCAGCAGTTCAAAGACAACTTCTCCGGTTTCAGCATCGGTGAGGATGGTGCCGACCGGCATTTTCAGGATGATGTCATCGCCCTTGGCGCCGAACATGTCAGAGCCCATGCCGTGTCCGCCGTTGCGGGCTTCGTGGCGGCGCGAGAACCTAAAGTCCACCAGGGTGTTCAGGTTGATGTCCGCCACGGCATATACATGGCCGCCCCGCCCGCCATCGCCACCGTTCGGGCCGCCAAATTCCTTGTACTTTTCGTGGCTGAACGAGACGCAGCCGCTCCCGCCATCGCCAGCGGCAATGTCAATATAAGCTTCGTCAACAAATTTCATGATGGAATGGGTGCAGGTAGAGCAGGGGATATGGGGCTAGTTTACAAACAGAAAAGCCCCGACAGGTCGGGGCTTCGATGCCATCGAAGTGATCGGCTTATGCCGGTGTCACGTTGACAGTGTGCTTGTTCATCGCGCCCTTGATGGCAAAGGATACCGAACCGTCCACCAGTGCAAACAGGGTGTGGTCCTTGCCGATGCCGACGTTGACGCCTGGGTGGAACTTGGTGCCACGCTGACGCACGATGATGCTGCCTGCATTGATCACTTCGCCGCCAAATTTCTTGACGCCCAGCATTTTGGGCTGTGAATCACGCCCGTTTCGCGTAGAGCCGCCGCCTTTTTTCTGTGCCATTTTCCGTTACTCCTGATACTTTGCCGCTTAACCGACGATAGCGCCGATTTGCAGTTCAGTGAAGTTCTGCCTGTGACCCTGGCGCTTTTGATAGTGCTTGCGACGGCGCATCTTGAAGATGCGAACCTTGTCGTGCCTGCCGTGCGACAGGACCGTCACCGTAACAGTTGCGCCGGAAACCAAGGGCGTACCGACCTTGATTGAACTGCCTTCGCCGACAGCCAATACCTGGTCAATAACGATCTCTTGGCCTACGTCCGCAGTGATCTGTTCTACTTTAATTTTTTCTCCAGCAGCAACTTTGTATTGTTTGCCACCGGTTTTTATGACCGCGTACATGTAAGACCTCGTTGTTTGAGTTCTGCGGACGGATTTCCACAGAGCCCAAGATTCTAGCATTCGCTGCTGAAATTGTCCAGAAGGCTTGTTGCATCACAACCTCGCAGCAACCGGCGCAGCCGCCTTTCTATAATCTGCCCACACTTAACGTCGGGACTTTCTTTTGTCTGTCAATTCCTCAAGTACCGCTGCCGCCCTTGCCTTGATTGCCGAGGACATGAGCGCCATGGACGCGGTCATCGCCCGCCGGCTTCATTCCGAAGTTCCGCTGGTGGCCCAGGTCTCCCAGTACATCATTGCAGCGGGTGGCAAGCGCCTGCGGCCGGCGCTGGTGTTGCTGATGTGCGGCGCCTTGGGCTATCACGGCGAGCATCGCCTCAATCTGGCGGCGGTGGTGGAGTTCATTCACACCGCGACCTTGCTTCATGATGATGTGGTTGATGAATCGACGCTGCGGCGCGGGCGCTCGACAGCCAACGATGTTTTTGGCAACCCGGCCAGTGTGCTGGTGGGGGATTTCTTATATTCGCGGGCCTTTCAGATGATGGTGGATGCGGGAGACATGCGCATCATGCAAACCCTGGCTGAAGCCACCAATGTGATTGCCGAGGGCGAAGTCCTGCAGCTCATGAACATGCATGATGCCGCGCTATCCGAAGAGGGTTATCTGCGTGTCATCCGCTCCAAGACCGCCAAGCTGTTTGAAGCCAGTGCGCGGCTGGCCGCCCTGCTGGCGCATGCTTCGCCTGCCGTTGAGCAGCATTGCGCCGACTACGGTCAGGCGCTGGGAACGGCCTTTCAGGTGATTGACGACGTGCTTGACTATGACGGCGAAGTCCTGGAAATGGGGAAAAACCTGGGTTCCGACCTGCGCGAAGGCAAGGTCACCCTGCCACTCATCCTGGCCATGCGGCACGGCACCGAAACCCAGCGCATCACCATTCGGCAGGCGATTGAAACCGGCGGCTCCGGGCAGATGGCGCAGATCATTGCCATCGTGCAGCAGACTGGCGCCTTGCAGGCAACACGCGACGCGGCGGCCATGGAAGCGCGGCGTGCGCTGGACGCCTTGCAATTTCTGCCTCAAAACCCTTACAGTAATGCCCTGGAGCAGCTCGCCTCCCAGTTGCTGGTGCGGCGCTCCTGAAATCAGCTGGGTGTCGGGGTGTAGCTTAGCCAGGTAGAGCGCTACGTTCGGGACGTAGAGGCCGGAGGTTCGAATCCTCTCACCCCGACCAAAAAATTTTCTGGGGCATTGCCGCAGCTGGAATCGCAAGTCTTCCCCCGGACAAAGCCTGGCAGGCAGGCGCGAACCTGGGTTTATTTGACCAATTGATTGAGCTGGATGATCGGCAGCAGCACGGCCAGCACGATCAGCATGACCACCAGGCCCATGGCAACGATCAGCAGCGGCTCCAGCAGGGTCGCCAGCTGCAGCGCCCGGCGCTGCACCTCGGTGCCAAGCTGGCGAGCGGCGCGCTCTAACATCACCGGCAGCTGGCCGGTCTGCTCGCCGAGCCGGGCAAACATGCTGAGAAGTCCCGGAAAACGCTTTTTATGTGCCAAGGCGGAAGCCAGCGGCGTGCCTTCTCGCACCAGCACCAGCGCATCGAGCGCATCGGCCCGCATGGCCCGGTTAGACAGGGTGTCTGCCGCCGCCTGCAGCGCCTTGAGAATCGGCACGCCCGCGCCCGCCAGCATGGCCAAGGTGCCGGCGAAGCGGGCGGCGTTGTAGCCGCGCGAGAGCTTGCCCAGAATCGGGAGCTTCAGCCATGCAGCGTCAAAATTTTCGCGAAAAGAAGCGCTTGTCCAGGCGATACGTGCGCCAATAGCTATGAAAATAATAGCTAAAAGAATCATCCAGCCCCGGTTGCGGACAAAATCGGCCAGCGCCAGCATGATGACCGTGAGCACCGGTAAGGCCCGCTTGCTGCCGGCAAACACCTGCGCCACCTGGGGCACCACATAACCGAGCAGGAACATCACGATGGCAATCGCCACCAGCGTCACGATGGCCGGGTAAAGCGCGGCGCCCACCAGCTGCGCCTTGAGTTCCTGGCTCTGCTCCAGGTCATCGGCCAGGCGTTCCAGCACCAGCCCCAAATTGCCGCTGTGCTCGCCCGCGCCCACTACGGCGCAGTAGGTGACTGAGAATTCGCGCGGATGCTGGGCCAGCGCGGTGGCGAAGGGCGTGCCGCCGTTGACCTCGGCGCGCAGGTTGGCGACCAGGTGGCGCTGCGGAAGGTTTTCCGATTCGTCGGCCAGCGCGGTCAGCGCCCTCTCCAGCGGCAGGCCGGAGGTCACCAGGCCGGCGATCTGGCGCGTCCAGATCGCCAGCGCGGTGGCATTGAAGACGCGCTTGCTCCAGAGCGTGGTGTTCCAGCCCGAGCCGCCTGCCGGCGTGGCGCCTTTCGCCCCAGGGCCGACGGACTCCACCGCCAGCGGCACCAGCGCCTGCGCCCGCAGCATGCTGCGGGCAGCGCGGGCGGTGTCGGCTTCGATAATGCCTTTGCGGGTGGCGCCCTCGGCGGTCAGGGCTTCGAATGAATAGGCGGGCATGGCGGTTAAAAGGCTAGAAGGGTGGCAGCCGCTGTCTCACGAGCCGTTGGCAGACCGTCGTGCCTGGGCAATAGAGCGCCATCACCTGACTTGCAAATGCCGTCCAGGTCTGGCGGGCTGCAACCGGATTCGGGAGAAGCCACCATCCCTACCTTTCCCCAACGGGGGAAGAAGAAATACGGGGCAGCTGGAAACTTGCCCGGTTGAGTATTAAAAGTGGCTCTAGCACAGGCAGCGCTTGCGTAAGCAGCTATGAATTCAATAGCATTCATACTGCCGGTCTGCGGCTGTTGCAACAAGGCACCGTGATACCGCTCTGGCAACTGCAGCGCCGTGCATGCTTCCAAAACAAGACCAGCGCGCTTGAGGAGAAACGCAGTAAGCGAAGCGACAAGCGTGGGAGCGCCACTCCCCCGCCAGCCAGGGCCACGGGACTGGCTTTGCCGGGCCGCAGGCGCAGCGGCCCCCTCGGGGGGCAGGAAGCTACGCGCAGTGAGCGACCGTGGGGGCCTTTCCTTCCAGCCAGGGCCGTGGGACTGGCTTTGCCAGACCGCAGGCGCAGCAGCCCCCTCGGGGGGCAGCGAACCACGCGAAGCGGGGAGTGTGGGGGCCATATGTCTAGTCGCGGGTGACCCGCACCAGCTCTTCGCGGGTGGTGATGCCGGCCTGCACCAGCCGTTCGCCGTCGTCCCGCATCAGGGTCATGCCGTTTTGCAGGCCGGCTTCGCGCAGTTCGGCTTCGGGCGCCTGGTGGTGAATCTGCGCCCGTATCGCGTCATTGACTGCTAGCAGCTCGAACACCCCAGTGCGGCCTTGGTAGCCGGTCTGGCCGCAGACCTGGCAGCCAGCGCCCTGGCAGTGGACGCACACCTTGCGCACCAGCCGCTGCGCCAGCACGCCCAGCAGAGAAGAGCTGAGCAGGAAGGGCTCGATGCCCATGTCGGTCAGGCGGGTCACCGCGCTGGACGCATCGTTGGTGTGCAGCGTGGCCAGCACTAGGTGGCCGGTGAGCGAAGCCTGGATGGCGATCTGCGCGGTCTCGAAGTCGCGGATCTCGCCGATCATGATCACGTCTGGATCCTGGCGCAGGATGGCGCGCAGGGCCTTGGCGAAGTCCAGGTCGATCTTGGCGTTGACCTGGGTCTGGCCGACGCCGGCCAATTCGTACTCAATCGGGTCTTCCACCGTCATGATGTTCTGGCGCCGGGTGTCCAGCCGCTCCATTGCCGCATACAGCGTGGTGGTATTGCCTGAGCCGGTCGGGCCGGTCACCAGGATGATGCCGTGCGGCTGCGCCACCAGGTGCTCAAAGCGCGACAGCACGTCGCCCTGCATGCCGACCGCTTCCAGGTTGAGCCGGTCGCCACTCTTGTCGAGCAGCCGCAGCACGGCGCGCTCGCCGTGGGCGCTGGGCAGGGTGCTGACCCGCACATCGACCGCGCGCGTGCCGATGCGCAGCGAGATGCGGCCGTCCTGCGGCAGCCGCTTTTCGGCAATGTCCAGCTCGGCCATGATCTTCAGCCGCGAGATCAGCGCCGCGTGCAGCGCCCGGTTCGGCTGCACCACGTTGCGCAACGAGCCATCGACCCGGAAGCGCACGCTGGAATGGCGCTCGTAGGGTTCGATGTGGATATCGCTGGCGCCATCGCGGGCGGCCTGCGTCAGCAGCGCGTTGAGCATGCGGATGATGGGCGCGTCGTCCGAGGTTTCCAGCAAGTCCTCGATGGCTGGCAGCGCCTGCATCATGCGCGACAGGTCAACATCGCTTTCAACCTCGCTGATGATGGTGGCGGCGCTGGACTCGCTTTGCGAATAAGCGGCGCTGATGCGCTGCTGGAGCAGTTCGGGCGCCTCCACGCTGATGTGCCGCACATCGAACTTGCGCATGACTTCACTGACCGCGCCCCCGGCGTCAGGGCTTGCCAGGCTGTGCAGCCAGAGTGTCAGGTCGCCGCCAAAGTCTTCAAGCAGCAACTGCTGGCTGCGCGCGAAGGCATAGGGCAGGGGGTACTGGGCGGTATGTTGCATGGCTGGAGGATGGTTAGCGGTCGGTCGTCAGCGGGGCCGGTTCGCGCTGGAACATGGGTTGCTGCGGCGCCGGCATGGCAGGCGTGCTCTCGGGCGGCCCGCCGGGAACGCGGGGCAGCACCGGTGTTTCATTGACCGGAATGGCCGTGCTCCTGACCGGCTGCGTCTGCTGCTGGGTGGTGCGCATCTGGTCGTAGCGGTCCATCGACAGGGCACTGGTGGCGGCGCCGTCGCGCACCACGACCGGCCGCAGGAACACCATCAGGTTGGTCTTCTTGCGGGTGCGGCTCTCGGACTTGAACAGGTTGCCGAACACCGGCACATCGCCCAGCACCGGCACCTGGTCCTTGTTGCCCGAGTATTCGTCCTGCAGCAGCCCGCCCAGCACGATGATCGAGCCGTCCTCGACCAGCACATTCGATTCAATGGAGCGCTTGTTGGTGATCAGGCCGGTGGCTGAATTGACCGAGCCGGGCTGCACGCTGGAGACTTCCTGGAAGATAGCCATTTTGACGGTGCCGTTCTCGCTGATCTGCGGCTTGACGCGCAAGGTCAGGCCGACATCCTTGCGCTCGACGGTCTGGAACGGGTTGACCGTGCCGTTGGTGGAGCCGCTGTTGCTGTTGGTGTACTGGCCGGTCACGAAGGGCACGTTCTGGCCGATGACGATCTTGGCCTCTTCATTGTCCAGCGTGATGAGGTTGGGGGTTGACAGGCTGGTGCCGGCGCCCGAGGTCTGCAGGAAGTTGGCCAGGAAACCGAGGAAATACACGCCGTTGCTGCGCGCCGCCACGCCCAGGTTCAGGCCGGCTCCGGGGGCCACGGGTGTGCCGCT
>JAQGNK010000250.1 GCA_028291905.1 Polaromonas sp. | reverse complement strand
TCGCCAAGGGCGGCAAGGTCGGCCTGTTCGGCGGCGCCGGCGTCGGCAAGACCGTAAACATGATGGAACTGATCAACAACATTGCCAAGGCGCACTCGGGCTTGTCGGTGTTTGCCGGCGTTGGCGAGCGTACCCGCGAAGGCAATGACTTCTACCACGAGATGGCCGATTCCGGCGTCGTGAACCTCGAGAACCTCGGCGAATCCAAAGTAGCCATGGTGTACGGCCAGATGAACGAACCGCCGGGAAACCGCCTGCGCGTGGCGCTGACCGGCCTGACGATTGCCGAGTCCTTCCGCGACGAAGGCCGCGACGTGCTGTTCTTCGTGGACAACATCTACCGCTACACCCTGGCCGGCACCGAAGTGTCCGCGCTGCTGGGCCGCATGCCTTCCGCCGTGGGCTACCAGCCGACGCTGGCCGAGGAAATGGGCCGCCTGCAGGAGCGCATCACCTCGACCAAGGTCGGTTCGATCACGTCCATCCAGGCCGTTTACGTGCCCGCCGATGACTTGACCGATCCATCGCCCGCCACGACCTTCGCTCACCTGGATTCCACCGTGGTGCTGAGCCGTGACATCGCTTCGCTGGGTATTTACCCGGCGGTCGATCCGCTGGACTCGACCAGCCGCCAGCTGTCGCCTGCTGTCGTCGGCGAAGAGCACTACAACACCGCCCGTGCGGTGCAGGGCACGCTGCAGCGCTACAAGGAATTGCGCGACATCATCGCGATTCTGGGCATGGACGAGCTGGCGCCTGAAGACAAGCTGGCTGTGGCCCGCGCCCGGAAAATCCAGCGTTTCCTGTCGCAGCCTTTCCATGTGGCCGAAGTGTTTACCGGTTCGCCCGGCAAGTACGTCAGCCTGGCCGAAACCATTCGCGGTTTCAAGATGATCGTGGCCGGTGAGTGCGACCATCTGCCCGAGCAGGCTTTCTACATGGTCGGCACGATTGACGAAGCCTTCGAAAAAGCCAAGAAGATGTAAGTGAAGCCGGCGCTGGTATAAGCCGATTTATGGCTTGCCGCCAGCGCCTACTTTTCGCCCATCTTTTTAATTGGAGTACGAATGAATACCATCCACGTCGATGTCGTCAGCGCGGAAGAGTCGATCTTCTCCGGCGAAGCCCGTTTTGTGGCGTTGCCGGGCGAAGCCGGCGAACTGGGCATTTACCCGCGCCACACGCCGCTGATCACCCGCATCCGGCCGGGCACGGTGCGGATTGAAAAAGCCGATGGCTCGGAAGAGTTCGTGTTTGTCGCCGGCGGCCTGCTTGAAGTGCAGCCCAACTGCGTGACCGTCCTGAGCGACACCGCGATTCGCGGCAAGGACCTGGACGAAGCCAAGGCCACCTCGGCCAAGGCGCTGGCCGAAGAAGCGCTGAAAAACGCCAAGTCCGATGTCGATATCGCCATGGCCCAGTCCGAACTGGCTGTCATGGCAGCGCAAATCGCGGCCTTGCGCAAATACCGTCAGAAGCGATAAATAAACAAGAGCAAGAAGCGCCAAGCTTCAGTCTGCAGCTGCGGACATCCGGCAACGGACATTTGCACTTCAAGCCCCTGCCGCAAGCCAGGGGCTTTTTTCATGCAGCTTTTCTTGCTGGTGGCCCGTCAGCTGTAATCCTGTGCTGACAGCAAAAGCGCTTGCGGGCGTGCAGCCTTCAGGCTGAGCTGGCATTAGGATCAAATGATTGTGCTGACTTGCCTTTGGCAGTAAAAGCATCCATTTCATCCCTACCATGCCCATGAACCTGATCGTGGCCAGGCCCGAAGGCCTGTATTGCCCGCCCGGCGATTTTTACATCGACCCTTGGCGCCCGGTTGAAAGCGCCATCATCACCCATGGCCATTCCGACCATTCCCGCGCCGGCCATTCGCGCTACCTGGCGCATGCGCAAAGCGCGGGCATTTTGCGCAGCCGGCTTGGTGAGATCACCCTGCAGACGCTGCCCTACGGCGAAGCGGTGACCCACAACGGTGTTCGCATCTCGCTGCATCCTGCCGGCCATGTGCTGGGCTCCGCGCAGGTGCGCGTTGAACACGGCGGCGAGGTTTGGGTCGCCTCGGGCGACTACAAGCTGGAGGATGACGGCACCTGCCAGCCGTTCGAGCCGGTGCCCTGCCACACCTTCATCACCGAGTCGACCTTTGGCCTGCCGATCTATCGCTGGCCTTCCCAGGCCGAGCTGTTTGCAGACATCAACCAGTGGTGGCGTACCAATGCGGCTGCCGGGCGGGCCTCGGTGCTGTTTTGCTACGCCTTCGGCAAGGCGCAGCGGATTCTTCATAGGGTCGATGCCAGCATCGGACCCATCGTGGCGCATGGCGCGGTCGAGCCCTTGAACCGCGTGTACCGGGAGGCCGGGGTGCACCTGCCCGCCACGTTGACAGTGGCCGAGGTGGCGGCTGGCGCGTTCGGCCAGGCGCTGGTGCTGGCGCCGCCTTCTGCACAGGGTACGCCGTGGATGCGGCGCTTTGGCTTTTATTCGGATGGCTTTGCCAGCGGCTGGATGCTGCTGCGGGGCACGCGCCGGCGCCGTGGCGTGGACCGGGGTTTTGTGATGTCCGACCATGCCGACTGGCCCGGCCTGCAGCGGGCGATTGATGGCACCGGCGCCAGCCGGGTGTTCGTCACCCATGGCAGCGTTGCAGTGATGGTGCGCTGGTTGCAGGAGCGCGGACTGGATGCGCAGGGCTTCAAGACCGAATATGGCGATGAAGACATGGCAGATCAGGCAGCTGCGCCTGTCGATCAAGCAGCGACGCCCACTGATCACGATCAGCCCGTTGGCGCGCCGCAAGCTGCGCCGGCAGAAACCAGCTTGCGACCGTCCGGCGGCATTGCTTCATGAAAGCCTTTGCCGCCCTCTACCGCGAACTGGACGCCACCACGTCCAGCCTGGCCAAGCAGGCGGCGCTGCAGCGCTACCTGCAGGCTGCCCTGCCGGCCGATGCGGCCTGGGCGGTGTATTTCCTGGCCGGCGGCAAGCCGCGCCAACTGGTGCCCGCCCGGCTGCTGCGCCAGCTGGCGCAGGAGGCGGCGGGGCTGCCCGAATGGCTGTTCGATGAAAGCCATGATGCGGTCGGCGACCTGGCCGAAACGATTGCCCTGCTGCTGCCGCCACCCACCGGGGCGCATGAGTTCGGCCTGGCGGTGTGGATCGAGCAGCACCTGCTGCCGCTGCGCAAAACCGCGCCTGAAGCCCTGCCGGATTTGCTGCGTACCCAGTGGGGCCTGCTGGCGCTGGATGAGCGGCTGGTCTATTTCAAGCTGATCACCGGCGGCTTTCGGGTCGGCGTGTCGCGGCTGCAGGTGACGCAGGCACTGGCCGCCGTCGCCGGCGTCGATGCCAAGCGGGTGGCGCAGCGGTTGATGGGCTACACCCACATCAGCGGCCAGCCCACGGCCGCCGACTATGCGGTGCTCATCGCGCCGGAAAACAGCGGCGAGCTGAACCAGCAGACCAGCGGCCAGCCCTACCCGTTTTTCCTGGCGCATCCGTTCAACCAGCCGCTGGCGCAGTTCGATGACCTGCTGGGTAAGCCGTCGGACTGGATCGTCGAATGGAAGTGGGACGGCATACGCGCCCAGCTGGTCAAACGCGCCGGCCAGGTCTGGCTGTGGTCACGCGGCGAGGAGCTGGTGACCGAGCGGTTTCCCGAACTTGCCGTGATGGGCCAGTCGCTGCCCGATGGCACGGTGCTCGACGGCGAGATCGTCGTCTGGCGCGGCCAAGATAGCGACGGCAATCTGCCGGCAGGCGAGGGCAGCGTGCAGCCGTTCGCCGAGCTGCAAAAACGCATCGGCCGCAAGACGCTGGGGCCGAAGATCCTGCGCGAGATTCCGGTGGTGCTGCTGGCCTACGATCTGCTCGAATGGCGGGAGCGGGACCTGCGGGCGCTGCCGCAGTCGCAGCGCCGGGCGCTGCTTGACAGCTTGGTTGCCGATCTGAAACATCCCGCCTTGCTGCCAAGCCCGATGCTCGCCGCCGACAGCTGGGAGGCGCTGGCCCGGCAGCGCGAAGCCGCCCGTTCTCTGGGGGTGGAGGGCATGATGCTCAAGGCTAGAGAGGCGCCCTACGGCGTCGGGCGGACCAAGGATGTGGGGCTGTGGTGGAAGTGGAAGATCGACCCGCTCAGCATCGACGCGGTGCTGATTTATGCCCAGCGCGGCCATGGCCGGCGCGCCAGCCTGTACAGCGACTACACCTTTGCGGTCTGGGACGGCCCCGAGGAGCAGGCAGGGCGCAAGCTGGTGCCCTTCGCCAAGGCGTATTCGGGCCTGACCGATGCCGAGATGGCGCGGGTCGACGCCATCATCCGCAAGACCACGCTGGAGAGTTTCGGCCCGGTGCGCAGCGTCAAGCCGACGCTGGTGTTCGAGCTGGGCTTTGAAGGCATTGCCCGCAGCGTGCGCCACAAAAGCGGGATCGCGGTGCGGTTTCCGCGCATGCTGCGCTGGCGCGAGGACAAGCCGGTGGCCGAGGCCGACACCCTGGCAACGCTGGCGGCGTTGATGCCCGGATGAGCAAGGCGGCCAGGTCAGCCAAGCCGGCGGTGAAGCAGGCGCTCGACGCCTGGTTCGCCGAGCGCGGCTGGAAGCCGTTCAAGTTCCAGCGAGAGGTCTGGAAGGCGATTGCCGCCGGGCAGTCAGGCCTGCTGCATGCCACGACCGGCGCCGGCAAGACCTATGCCGTCTGGCTCGGCGCCTTGATGGCTTTTAGTGCCCTCGCGCAGGAAGCACCTGCGCAGGCAGCTATTAAAAAAATAGCAAAACCAGGAAAAATAAAAGCGGCGCCGCTGACGGTGCTGTGGATCACCCCGATGCGCGCCCTGGCCGCCGACACCCTGCGCGCTCTGCGTGAGCCGCTGGAGATGCTCAATGCCGCGCTGGGCGAAGCGGGCGCACCGCGTTTTGTGCCCTGGAGCGCCGGCGCCCGCAGCGGCGACACCGCGCCTGGCGAGCGCAGCGTGCAGAACCAGCGGCTGCCCACGGTGCTGGTGACCACGCCCGAAAGCCTGTCGCTGCTGCTGGCGCGCGCCGACGCCAGGGAAGTGCTGGGCAGCGTGAAGCTGGTCGTGGTCGATGAATGGCACGAACTGCTGGGCAACAAGCGCGGCGTGCAGGTGCAGCTGGCGTTGGCACGGCTAAAAGCATGGAAAAGCACGGAAGCTAAAGATGCGACCCCAGGAGCGCTACATCAGCCCGGGCCGCGGAACCGGCTTAGCCGGGCCGCAGGCGCAGTGGCCCCTTCGGGGGGCAGCGAACCACGCGAAGCGGGGAGCGTGGGGGCACTAGGTATTTGGGGTATGTCAGCCACGCTGGGCAACCTGCAAGACGCCATGCAGACGCTGCTGGGCCGGGGCGGCGGCGTGCTGGTGCAGGGCCAGGTGCCCAAGCAGCTGGTCATCGACTCCCTGCTGCCCGACCGCGCCGGGCGCTTCCCCTGGGGCGGCCACCTCGGCTTGAGCCTGCTGCCGCAGGTGATTGCCGAAATCGACAAAAGCAGCACCACGCTGGTGTTCGCCAACACCCGTGCGCAGGCTGAAATCTGGTATCAGGCGATGCTGGAGGCGCGGCCCGACTGGGCCGGAGTGCTGGCCCTGCACCACGGCTCGCTCGACCGGGCGGTGCGCGAATGGGTCGAGCTGAGCCTGAAAAGCGGCGCGCTGAAGGCGGTCGTCTGCACCTCCAGCCTGGACCTCGGGGTGGACTTTCTGCCGGTCGAGCGGGTGCTGCAGATCGGCTCGCCCAAGGGCGTGGCACGGCTGCTGCAGCGCGCCGGCCGCTCGGGCCATGCGCCGGGCCGGCCGTCCCGCATCACGCTGGTGCCGACGCAGAGCATTGAAATCGGCGAGGGCGCGGCGGCGCGGGCGGCGGTTGCCGCCGGGCACATCGAGTCGCGCAGCTCGCCCGAGCAGCCGCTCGATGTGCTGGTGCAGCACCTGGTCACGGTGGCGCTTGGGGGCGGCTTCGCGCCCGACGATCTGCTGGCCGAGGTGCGCGGCACCGCCGCCTATGCCGGCCTGTCGCAGGACAGCTGGGACTGGTGCCTGTCCTTTGTCGCGCAGGGCGGGCCGTCGCTGGCGGCGTATCCGGACTACCGGCGCGCCGTTCCCGATGAAGCCGGCGTCTGGCGCGTGCCCGATGCGCGGCTGGCGCGGCGCCACCGCATGAACATCGGCACCATCGTCAGCGATGCCAGCATGGCGGTGCAGTTCGTGGGCGGCGCCAAGGTCGGCACGGTCGAGGAGAGTTTTGCGGCGCGGCTCAAGCCGGGCGACTGCTTTCTGTTCGGTGGCCGGCTGCTGGCGCTGGTGCGGATTCACGAGATGACGGCTTGGGTGCGCCGCGCCACGGGCAAGCGCCCGGCCATTCCGCGCTGGCGCGGCAGTCGCCTGCCGCTGTCGCCCACGCTGGCCGATGCGGTGGTGCAGCAGCTGGCGCTGGCGCAGCAGGGCCGCTACGGCACGCCCGAGCTGCAGGCGATGCGGCCGCTGCTGGAAATCCAGCAGCGCTGGTCGGCGCTGCCGACGCCGCACACGCTGCTGGCCGAAGTGCTGACCACGCGCGAGGGCTGGCATCTGTTCCTGTACCCGTTCGCCGGCCGGCCGGTGCACCTGGGGCTGGCCAATCTGCTGGCCTGGCGGGTGGCGCAGCGGGCGCCGCGCACCTTTTCCATCGCCGTGAATGACTACGGCTTCGAGCTGCTCAGCGCGAGCGAAGTGGACTGGCCGGGGCTGCTGCCGCAGATTCTCAGGCCGGGCCATGATGCCAGCGCCCAGGACGCGCTGGCCCGGCAGGATGAGCGCACCGCGCTGCTGCATGAGGTGCTGGCCAGCCTGAACGCAAGCGAGCTGGCGCAGCGGCGCTTTCGGGAGATCGCCAGGGTGTCAGGCCTGATTTTTCAGGGTTACCCCGGTGAAAAGCGCAGCAACAAGCAGCTTCAGGCGTCATCCTCGCTGTTTTATGAAGTCTTCAAGAAATACGACCCGGCCAACCGGCTGCTGCTGCAGGCCGAGCAGTAACTGCTGTCGCAGTAGCTGGACATCGGCCGGCTGCAGGCGGCGCTGGCCCGCATGAATGGGCAGCAGCTGCGGCTGCAGGTGCTGGCGCGGCCGACGCCGTTTTCCTTTCCGCTGATGGTCGAGCGATTTCGCGAACAGTTGTCCAGCGAAAGCGTGGCCGACCGGATCGCGCGCATGGTGGCGCAGCTGGAGCAGGCCGCCGATGCGCC
>JAQGNK010000246.1 GCA_028291905.1 Polaromonas sp. | reverse complement strand
TGCGCACCTTCACCGGCTTCATCCAGCGCGGCAGGTTCTTGAGCAGGCCGGCCAGCAGCGTGCGCAGCACGAACAGGTCGGCAATCTCGGTCAGCTGGGCCGAGCGCACGCCGAAATCGGCCTGCACCGCCTGCGCCAGCGCCGGGCCGTTTACTTCCAGCAGGGCACGAACCTTCATCAGCCGCTCGCGCCGCAGCGCCAGCGGAACCACGGCATGGGCGCGGCTGGCGCGGTGCTGGGCATTGAAGAGAGACTGCAGGCTGCAAGGCGTTGGGTGGGCATTCATCGGCGCCATGATAGGGGCGCGGGGCTTTGTACATTAGAGGCCCGGCCCCAGCAGCCAGCCCGTTTTGCCGCTCACCTCAAAGGACTTTTTCATGAATCCGTTCATCGCACCCGCCGCGCATCCGTTCAGGCCGTATGCGCTGGCCATCGCCCTTGCCCTGGGCGGCTGCGGCCTGGCCAGCAGCGAGGAGATCGGCGCCGTCGATACCGTCTTCAAGTTCATCGGCCCGGACCACAAGATCGTGGTCGATGCCTACGACGACCCGAAGGTGGCCGGCGTGACCTGCTATGTCTCGCGGGCCAAGACCGGCGGCATCAAGGGCGCCATCGGCCTGGCCGAGGACAAGTCCGACGCCTCGATAGCCTGCCGCCAGACCGGCGTCATCAGCTTTGCCGCCGGCAAGACGATTGACAAGCAGGAAGAAATGTTCAGCGAGCGCATCTCGCTGGTGTTCAAAAAGCTGCGCGTCGTGCGCATGGTCGATGTCAAGCGCAACACGCTGGTCTACCTGACCTACTCGGACCGGCTGATCGAAGGCTCGCCGCAAAACAGCGTGACGGCGGTGCCGGTGCCGGCGGGCACGGTGATTCCGGTCAAGTAGCGAGACAAGCCAGCGGCCTGCACGGCGGCTTGATGCAGGGCAGTGAAAGCGCTGGCGATTTGCGCTATGGTTCCTTCTGGTACGGACAGGCATTTGTTTGCTGGAAGGCTCTCATGGAATTCAAGGATTACTACACCGTCATGGGCCTGGCGCGCGACGCCACGCCCGACGACATCAAGCGCGCCTACCGCAAGCTGTCGCGCAAATACCACCCCGACGTCAGCAAGGAAAAAGACGCCGAGGCGCGCTTCAAGCAGCTGGGCGAAGCCTACGAAGTGCTGAAAGACCCGGAAAAGCGCACCGCCTACGACCAGCTCGGCCAGCACTGGAAGGAAGGCCAGGAATTCCGCCCGCCGCCCGAATGGAACGCCGGCACCGAGCATGCGGGCCGCAGCGCACCGGGCGGTTTTCCGGGCGGCGACGGGGGCGACTACAGCGACTTTTTCGAGACGCTGTTCCGCCAGGGTTTTTCAACCCAGGGCGCACGCAGCGGCGGCCAGCGCACCAGCCACGCCGCCCCGGGCGAAGACCGCCACGCCAGGATCCAGATCGCCCTGGAAGACGCCTACAGCGGCGCGACCCGCACCATCAGCCTGCGCGTGCCCGAGATGGACGCGCAGGGCCATGTCGCTGCGCGCGAACACCAGATCACCTTCAGCGTGCCCAAGGGCATCCGCGCCGGCCAGCACATCCGCCTGGCCGGCCAGGGCACGCCGGGCACGGGCGGCGCCAGCGCGGGCGACCTCTACCTCGACGTGGAATTCAGCCCGCATCCGCTCTACCGCGTGGACAAGCACGATGTGTACTGCGACTTGGCCGTGGCGCCCTGGGAAGCCGCGCTGGGCGCCGAAGTCGAGGCGCCCACGCCGACCGGCCGCGTCGAGGTCAAGGTTCCGGCCGGCTCGGCCACGGGCCGCAAGCTGCGCCTGAAGGGACGCGGCCTGCCGGGCAGCACGCCGGGCGACTTTTATTTCGTGCTGCAAATCCTTGTGCCCGCAGCCACCACCGACAGCGACAAGTCGTTTTACGAAGGCATGGCCCGGCAGTTCAGCGCCTTTAAACCCCGCGCCAAACTGGAAGGCCAGCCATGACCCCCGATTTCCAACTTGTACACGTCACCGGCCTGATCCTGGAAGAGCAGACCGAGCTGAGCCTGGACGACCTGAGCCGCGCCTGCGCCGCGCAGGCCGAGCGCATCGTCGAGCTGGTCAATGAAGGCATCCTGGCGCCCGCCGGCGCAGCGCCCGCGCACTGGCGCTTCACCGGCGTGCACCTGCAGCGCGCGCGCGTGGCGCTGCGGCTCGAAAGCGACCTGGGCGTGAACCTGGCCGGCGCCGCGCTGGCGCTGGAGCTGCTGGAGGAACTGGACAGTTTGCGGCAACGCGTGCAGCGCCTCGAAGCCACCGGGCGCTGAGCCAGCGGCGATGTGGCGCCGCACGCTGGCACGCAGCCGGGAATCTTGACAAAAAAGCCCGCCTGCGCAGGTTTTGCCTGCGCAGGCAGCTATTGAAAGCATAGCACCTTCAAGGCCCGGCCTCGGAATCCGCCGAGGGCATCAAGGCTGTGGTGAGGCGGGCAATTTCGACAAACGATGACACGCCCGGCTTCCAGCGCGCGCTAGTGTGGCTGAACCTGCCTGAAGCTTCAAAGCCGGGCAAGGCGACGACACAACCCACACCCACTCATCAAGGCATTCGCCGGCAGCCATCGACCGCCGGGGCGCCGGGCACACCTCATGAACACCCTCTTTTCAAGAAATGCCATTCGCCAGGCCAGCGCCGGAATTGTTCCAGGCCTTGCGCTGGTGGCGCTGCTGTCAGCGTGCGGCGGCAGCGACAACGATGCGCCAGCTGCCTCCGCAGCGCCGGCCCCGGCCGCCGTGCCGGACGCGCCCAACCCGTCCACGGTCACGGCGCTGCCCGGCGCACCGAGCCACCCGGCCGGCAGCGAGGAGCTGGCGGCCTTCAACCTGCTCAACGCCGAGCGCAGCCGCTGCGGCTTCGGCCTGCTGGCGGACAGCGCACCGCTCAACGCGGCGGCCAGGGCGCATGCCGACTACCTGATCATCAACAGCATCAGCTCGCACCTGGAAGACCAGGCGCAGTACCCGGAGGGCTTCACCGGCACCGACCCGGAGGCGCGCATCAAGGCGCAGGGCTACCCCAACCCCGGCGGCGTGACCGATGAATTCGCCCTGTTCAGCGCCAGCGCTCCGGTCCTGCCCAAGCAGGGCCTGGGCGAACTGGGCGTTCGCGGGCTGCTCAATGCGCCCTACCACCTCAATGGCTTGATGAGCGGCTACCGCGACGTGGGCATGGCGGTGCGCACCAACGCCGACACCGGCAAGGGTGCGCGCGTGGCGGTGGTGCAGATCAATGCCGCCTACCAGGCCAGCGCCGGGCCGCAGCAGCTGGGCAGCAGCGACGTGCAGACCTATCCCTGCGAAGGCACCACCGGCGTCAACCGCCAGCTGACCAACGAGTCCCCCAACCCGGTGCCGGGCCGCGACCTGCGCGCCAGCCCGCTGGGCACCAGCGTCTACATCGCCGCGCGCGAGGGCAGCCGGCTGGCCATCGGCAGCGCGGCTATGGCGCTGGCCTCGACCGGCCAGGCCGTCAGCCTGCGCCCGCCGGTCACCGGCGCCAACGATCCTTACGGGCCGTGCGCCAGCGGCTGCTTCAGGCAGCACCAGGCGTATGTGGTGCCCAATGCGCCGCTGCAGCCGGGCAGCGCCTACAGCGTCACGATCAGCGGCACCAGCAACGGCCAGCCCTTCAGCCGCAGCTTCACCTTCACGACGGGAAGCTGAGCGCCAGCGCGCGCGCAGCGAGCTGCGGCAGTGCGAAAAATCTACTTTTAATCAAAAAGCCTTGCAGCGCATTCATTGCCTGCGCCATCAGAGCGAAATCACCCTGGTTTGCAACAGCTGCAGCACGGCAAGCAGTTTGCTACAAAATAAATAGCTGATTGCGCAAGCATTGCCTGCGCTGAGCGCACTTTTCATGCTTAATTGAACCAATTTGCCGCTGCCTTCACGTATTTCTTGTTCCCCGTTGGGGAAGGCAGGAATGGGAGCCTGCCCGAATCCAGTCCGAACCCTCAAAAGTTGGACGGCGTTTGGCATTCAGCCTGGCAAGGCAGTCGCCTGCACCGCCAGCAGCTTCCAGCCGTCAGGCGTGTGCTGCCACACTGCAAGATAGGTACTGGCAATGCCCTGCCGCAGCTCGCCGCGCTGCACGGTGGCATGCATCTCGGCGGCGACCATGCCGGCGGTGCCGATCAAGGTTGCCACGGGCGCCATAAAGGTGAGCGACTGGTAGCGCAAGGCGCCGCTTGCGAGCTTTTCAAGGTAGCTCTGCCGGCTGTCCTTCAGGCCGGTGGAATGCCGATAGACCAGCGACTCTGACAGCAATTCGCCAAGCGCCTGCGTGTCGCCGGCAAGCATCGCCAGGCGCCGACCCTCCTCGGCGGCCAGCAGGCCGGCCATGTCAGGGTTAGTGGCTACGGTGGTGTTCATCACCGCGCCGGGTCGTGGGCAATTGAGTTGACAAGAATGCCGACCTTGCCGACCTCGACTTCCACCGTGTCGCCGGGCTTCATCCAGACCGGCGGCGTGCGCTTGGCGCCCACCCCGCCCGGCGTGCCAGTGACGATCACGTCGCCCGGCTGCAGGCTGGTGAAGGCCGAGATGTATTCGATCAGCACCGGAATGCTGAAGATCATCGAGGCGGTCGTGGTGCGCTGCATCACCTGGCCGTTCAGGCGCGTCTCCAGCGTCAGCTCTTCGCCGTCCTCGATCTCGCCGCGCGTGACCAGCCAGGGGCCGAAGGCACCGGTGCCGGTGAAGTTCTTGCCGGCGGTGAACTGGAGCGTGTGCTTTTGCCAGTCGCGGATCGAGCCGTCGTTGTAGGCGCTGTAGCCCGCCACATGCTGCCAGGCGTCGGCCTCGCGGATGCGCCGGCCGGCCTTGCCGATGACGATGGCGATTTCGCCTTCATAGTCCAGGTGGCTGGATTCGGCCGGCAGCAGGATCGGCTGCAGGTGAGCGGTCTGCGACTCGGCCACGCGGATGAACAGCAGCGGGTGCTGGGTGGCGTCGCGCTGGGTTTCGACGCGGTGCTCCTCGTAGTTGTGGCCGACGCAGAAAATCTTGCCCGGCGCGGGGATGACCGGCAGGAATGCGATGTCGGCCAGCTGCGCCACCGGCTCGCGGCCCGCCGCCTGGGCGGCCAGCGCGTCAAGCTGGCCGGCCTGCAGGGCGCTGAGCAGCGTGGGGAAAGTGTCGCTGCCCAGGGAAACAATGCCGGCGTCGGTGACCAGGCCCCAGCCGGGCTGGCCTTGGTGAAGATAGCTGATGAGTTTCATGAAATTGTCTTTCTGTTACAGGGCGGGTGATTGAAAAGCTGGCCGGTTTTTGCGCCGAACGGCTCAGTCCAACGAGATGTTCAGGCGCTTGATGGTGTCGCCGTAGCGCTGAGAATCGGTGCGCAGCTGCTGCAGGAAGCCGTCGGTGTTCAGGGCATAGGGCTCGTAGTACATGGCCGTGTACCTGTCCCTGAAGTCGGGCTCGGCCATGATCGCCGCCACATCCTTCTGGATTTTCTCGACCGTGGCTTTGGGCGTTCCCTTGGGCGCCAGCAGCGCGGTCCAGGCGCTCAGCTCGAACCCGGCCGGCCCGCCCGACTCGGCCACGGTCGGCACATCGGGAAAGCCGGCCACCCGCCGGGGCGCGGCCACCGCCAGGTAACGGTTCTTGCCGGCGCGCTGCATGGCGCCGGCGCTGGCCGCGCTGCCGAAAGCCCAGTCCACCTCCTGGTTGGCCACGCCCACGTAGAGCTGCGACATTTCCTTGTAGGGCACATGCGTCATCTTCACGCCCGCCCCCGTCTCCAGCATGGCCGCGCCGATGTGGCCGGGGCTGCCGACGAACCAGGAGCCGTAGTTCACCTGGTCGGGCTTCGCCCTGGCGGCGGCCGTCAGGTCGGCCATGCTTTTGTAGGGGCTGGCAACCGGCACGTTGACGAAAAAGTAGTTGCGAAAGATCGGCGTCACCGGCTCGAAGTCGCGCAGCAGCTCGTAGGGCAGTTTCTTGAACAGGAAAGGCTGGGCCGCCATCTGCGCGTTGTCCAGCTGCAGCAGCTCATGGCCGTCGGGCGGGGCGCGCTTGATGGCGTCGATGGCGATGAAGCCGCTGGCGCCGGGCCGGTTGTCCACGATCACCGGCTGGCTCCAGCGTTTTGAGAGCCGGTCGGCCACCAGGCGCAGCGCCACCTCCGGCCCGCTGCCGGCCGGAAAAGGCGTGACGATGCGAACCGCCTTGGTGGGGAACTCCTGCGCCTGCGCGGGCTGCGGCGCCATGGCGGCGGCCAGGAGCAGCAGCCCGCCCAGGGCCAGCGACGGGGCGCTGCGGGTAAAAAAGAATGAAGGCGGTGTTGGTTTGAAGCGCTGTGCCATGGGTTATGTCTCCTGAAAAGTTGATGAAGGCGTCGCGGTCTGCGCCGCATGGATTCCCTGGGCCGAAAAGCTTGAAAGCAGCTGCCGCACGCCGGCGGCGCCATTCCCGCCGTTTCCGCCGTTCCCGCCGGGCTGGCCGAGATAGGCCAGCAGGTAGCGGTCGGGCCGCAGCAGCAAGGCGCTGGCGCCGGCGCTGCGCAAGATGTTTTCAAGCACGCCGTCGCAGTCGCGCAGCACCGCGTCGGGCGCCTGACCGGTGGCCAACAGCGGGCGCTTGAGGAAGTCATCGCGCTGCCGTACGACGCTGATGTAGTTGCAATCCAGGCCACAGGCTGAAAAACTCTCCAGCACTTCGGCAAGCTCCGCCGTATCAGTCTCGCCGTCCAGCGCCAGCAGGGCAAAACCACTGCCGGCCACATCGTCGAGCAGCACCTGCTGGCCGCCGGGCAGCTGCACCGATGGCTGGGGCAGCAGCTGGCCCGGCGCCACCCCGGCAGGTATGGCTGGGGCGCCCGGCTTGCCGGCCACGAAAAAGCCTTTGGCAAAACGCGGCTTGGGCTTGAACTTGAGCTGCAGCACATAGTCGCGCACCGGCGGCAGCAGGCTGCACAGCCGCAGCGCGCCCTGCGTCACGATGGCCGACAGCACCGACTTGGGCTGCATGAAGGCGCCGATCCGCACCGCCATGCGGATCAGCGACCAGGCGTGGGGCTTGCGCTCGGCCTCATAGGTGTCGAGCAGCGCCGGCGACAGCCGCCCCCGCACCACCGCCGCCAGTTTCCAGGCCAGGTTGGCCGCGTCCCGCACGCCGCTGTTCATGCCCTGCCCGGCGAAAGGCGGCGTCAGGTGGGCGGCGTCGCCGGCCAGGAAGACACGGCCTGATTTCCAGCGCTCGGCCACCCGCGCATGAAAGGCATACACCACCTTGCGGGTGATCTGGAGCTGGGCGTCGCCCGGCTCTCTGGCATGAATCCAGCCGCGCACCCGCGCCTCATCGAGCATCTGCTCCGGGTCTTCGCCGGGGTGCAGCATGAATTCATAGCGCAGCGTGCCGTCGGGGCCGGGCAGCCGGATGGCCGGGCGCGACGGATCGCAATAGGTGCGGGTGTGGCGAAAGGCCGACTGGCGGTCCAGCAGATCGACGATGAGCCATTTCTCGTCGTAGCTGCTGCCGGTGAGCTTGATGCCCAGCTGCTCGCGCACCGGGCTGCGGCCGCCGTCGCAGGCCACCAGCCAGTCGCAGCTGATGCGCTTCGTTTCCTCCCGCCCGTCCTGGGTGTGGCGCAGCGCCAGCCGGACCGGGCCGGCAGCGTCGTCTTCAAAGCGCAGCAGCTCATGACCGAACCAGATCGCCGAGTCGGCAAAGCGATGCATGCCGCCCTGCAGCTGGCCGACCAGCACCTGCTGGCGAAACGCATTGCGCTTGGGAAAGCCGTTGTCCATCGCCGTCGGCTCGATGCGGGCGAACTCCTGGTTGCGCCAGGAGAAGTAATGCACGCCGTAGCCCTGCACCACCTGCGGCAGCACCTCGCCGATCAGCCCCGCCGACTGCATCGTGCGCAGGCTTTCGTCGTCAATCGACACCGCGCGCGGCTCGCCGACGGTGGTTTGGCTGCGCTCGATGACCAATACCGCAACGCCTTGCGTGCCGAGCAGGTTGGCCAACGTCAGGCCGGTCGGGCCGGCGCCGATGATGACGACCGGGAAATGCCCGGAATGTCCGCCGTTTGCGCTGCCTGAAGGCGCTGGCGTCATGGACAGCGATGAAAAGGACAAGGGTGCGTTCACAGGATGGTCTCCGATTTTTTAAGGGCCCGCGCTTTCATGCGCTGGTCCTGCAGCCGGCCTTCGATGCGGCCGGCGGTGCTCTGCAGGCGGCCCAGGGTGGCGGTGCGCAGCGCGGCCGTGAGCGCGGCGGCGGGCATCACGATGCTCAGGCTGCCCAGCAGGTGCTCGCCGTCCCTGAGCGGCACGGCGAAGCCGGCCGCTTCCGGGTCAACCTCGCCTGCCGTGATGCAGTAGCCCGCCGCGCGAATGCCTTCCAGCATGCTCGCCAGCTGCGCATAGTCGCCGGGCAGCCCGGCGGCGGCCAGCGCCGGGCGCTCGGCCGCCCACAGGGTTTTGAGCTGCCGCTGCGGCAGGCAGGCCAGGATGATCTTGGAGGTGGCGCCCCGGTACAGCGGCATGGCGCGGCCGCGCTCGTAGCTGATCGACAGCGCCGGGTTGCGCCCGTTCACCTGCTCGATGCACATGACCTTGCTGCCGTGAAAGCGGCACAGCAGCACCGCGCCGCCGGTCTGCGCGGCCAGCTGGCCCAGCAGCTCGTCGGCCGCATCTAACAGCGGGTCGGCCAGGCGGATCTGGCGGTCCAGCTCGACCACCATCGGGCCGAGCACATAGCCCCGGTCGGCCACGCGCTCAAGCATGCCGACCCGGCAGAGCTGGCCCAGGTCGCGGTAGATGCTGGCGCGCGACGCGCCGAGCTCCTTCATCAGCCATTCGGGCGTGATGACGGGCCGGCTCAGGTCGAACAGCCCCAGGATCCTGAGCATGCGGTGGGTCGATGGCATGGCGTGCTTTGCTTGTTTTGGCTATGTCTGGACGGGCGGGCGCGTTCAGCTGCGCAGGATCGCCTTGCCCCACAGGTTCAGCGTGCGCTCCTCGTGCGGCCACAGGCCGGCCGGGCGGCCTGGCGCGCAATGCTCGATTTCGGCGGAAATCTCGGCCAGGTTGCCGTCCGGGTCGCGCACCATGAAAAACACGTCGTTGCCCGGTCCGTGCCGGCCGATGCCCCAGACAATCGGCACCCGCAGGCTGGCCATGCGGTCGCCCCAGGCCTTCATGCTGTCCCAGCCGGGCGCCTCGAACGACTGATGGTCGAAACAGGCGGCCGGCGCAAAGAACAGCGCCAGCGCATGGTGCAGGCTGTCGCTGCGCAAAAAGCAGGCCCGCAGCGCGCCTTCGGCATCCCTCACCGCATCGGACAGCACGAAGCCGAGCCGGGCGGTGTAGAAATCCAGCATCGCGTCCATCTGCGACGTGCGCAGCCCAAAGTGCTGCAGCGTGGCGGACGGCGCCTGGCCTGGGGCCGGCGAACTGCTTGCGGCAGGCGCCGAGAAAACCATCTGGTTGCCGTCCGGGTCGCGCAGGCTGACGGCCTGGCCCGCTTCGAAACCGGCGGGCAGCGGTTGCCGCGCGTCAGCGTGCAGCCGGCTGGCGAAAGCCTGCCATGCGGCGCCGGTGTGAAAGGCGAAATGCGCGTAATGCAGCTGGTTGGCCGGCCCCGAAGACAGCAGGACCTGGCGGCCGGGCGCCTGGCATGAGCAGGCATCGCCCACCTGCGTCAGGGCCATGCCGTAGGCGGCGCTGTAAAAACGGGCAGCCTGCAGCGGATCAGGCGAGTACAGGTGAATGCTTTGCAGCGCGGCTTGAAGTTCCATGGCGTTGTCTCTCTGGCGTGTGGGGTGAAACAGTGGTGCAACTGTCGCCTCCAGGCCAATCCCAGTCAAACAGCAATCTCAATAGGTGAGATAAAAGCCGAATTCTTGAAGGGCAAGCTGCGCTGGCTTTTCTGATGCGCCGTTGAATCGCCTGAAAACACCGCCAGCCAACAAAAAAACCCGCATGCTGGCAATGCAGCATGCGGGTTTTAAAATTCAGGCATCAAATCGGCTTCTGGCGCAGGTATTGCCTGCGCATCCAGCTATTAATTAAGTAGCATGAATCATCAGACTGTCAAGCTAGTTGCGCCTCGCCGAAGTTGAACACGCCCGGATTCAGGATCGGGTTCACATCGACCTGGATCGTGCTTTTCGGCGGAAACCGGCCTTCGAGCAGCAGCTTGGACAGCGGGTTTTCAATCCGCTGCTGGATCGCGCGCTTGAGCGGCCGGGCGCCGAACACCGGGTCGAAGCCGACCTTGGCCAGCTCACCAATCGCCGCTTCGGACACATCGAGCGTCAAGTCCATCTTGGCCAGCCGGGCCAGCAGCACCTTGAGCTGGATGCGGGCAATCGACTCGATGTTCTTCGCGTCGAGCGCATGGAACACCACCGTCTCGTCGATCCGGTTCAAAAATTCGGGCCGGAAGTAGTTCTTCAGCTCGTCGGTCACCGCATCCTTGATGTCCTCGGCCGGCCGGCCCACCATCGACTGGATGATCGGCGAGCCGATGTTGCTGGTCATCACGATCACCGTGTTCTTGAAATCGACGGTGCGGCCCTGTCCGTCGGTCAGCCGGCCATCATCGAGCACCTGCAGCAGCACGTTGAACACGTCGGGATGGGCTTTTTCCACCTCGTCGAGCAGCAGCACGCTGTAGGGCTTGCGGCGCACCGCCTCGGTCAGGTAGCCGCCCTCCTCGTAGCCGACATAGCCCGGCGGCGCGCCGATCAGGCGGGCCACCGAATGCTTTTCCATGAACTCGCTCATGTCGATGCGCACCAAGTGGTCTTCGCTGTCGAATAAAAAGCCCGCCAGCGCCTTGCACAGCTCGGTCTTGCCAACGCCGGTGGGGCCCAGGAACAGGAAGGAGCCGGTCGGCCGGTTCGGGTCCGACAGGCCCGAGCGCGAGCGCCGGATCGCATTGGCGACGGCGCCGATGGCTTCGTCCTGGCCGACCACGCGCTCATGCAGCTTGGCCTCCATCTGCAGCAGCTTGTCTTTCTCGCCCTGCATCATCTTGGCGACCGGAATGCCGGTGGCGCGGCTCACCACCTCGGCGATTTCCTCGGCGCCGACCTGTGTACGCATCAATTTCGGTGCTTTGCTGGCACCCTTGATCGCCTCGTTGTCCTGGGCCGCTTTAAGGCGTTTTTCCAGTTCGGGCAGCTTGCCGTACTGCAGTTCGGCCACTTTGTTGAAGTCGCCCTTGCGGGTGAATTCCTCAATCTGGAAGCGAATGCTGTCCCGCTCTTCCAACAAGCCTTTGGAGCCTTGGTCTTCCGCTTTTTCAGCCTGCCAGACTTCATCCAGGTCGGCAATTTCCTTTTGCAGCTTGCCGATTTCCTCCTCAATCAGGCCAAAGCGTTTCAGCGAAGATTCATCTTTCTCGCGCCGCACCGCTTCGCGCTCGATCTGCAGCTGGATCAGCCGGCGGTCCAGCCGGTCCAGAATTTCCGGTTTGGAATCAATCTCGATCCGCACCTTGGCAGCCGCCTCGTCGATCAGGTCAATCGCCTTGTCGGGCAAAAACCGGTCAGTGATGTAGCGGTGGCTCAGCTCGGCCGCCGCCACGATGGCCGGGTCGGTGATCTGCACGCCGTGGTGGGCTTCGTATTTCTCCTGCAGGCCGCGCAGGATGGCAATCGTCGCCTCGACCGTCGGCTCGCCGACCAGGATCTTCTGGAAGCGGCGCTCCAGCGCGGCGTCTTTCTCGATGTACTTGCGGTACTCGTCGAGCGTGGTCGCGCCGACGCAGTGCAGCTCGCCGCGCGCCAGCGCGGGCTTGAGCATGTTGCCGGCGTCCATCGCGCCCTCGGCCTTGCCGGCGCCCACCATGGTGTGCAGCTCGTCGATGAAGACGATGGTCTGGCCCTCGTCCTTGGCCAGTTCATTGAGCACGGTTTTCAGCCGTTCCTCGAACTCGCCGCGAAACTTGGCGCCGGCCAGCAAGGCAGCCATGTCAAGCGACAGCACCCGCTTGCCTTTCAGCGAATCGGGCACCTCCCCGGCAACGATGCGCTGGGCCAGGCCTTCGACGATGGCGGTCTTGCCGACGCCGGGCTCGCCGATCAGCACCGGGTTGTTCTTGGTGCGGCGCTGCAGCACCTGGATGGCGCGGCGGATTTCATCGTCGCGGCCGATCACCGGGTCGAGCTTGCCCAGGCGCGCGCGCTCGGTCAGGTCCATGCAGTATTTCTTGAGGGCTTCGCGCTGGCCCTCGGCGTCAGCGCTGTTGACGTTCTGGCCGCCGCGCACCGCATCGATCGCGGCTTCGAGCGCCTTGCGGGTCAGGCCGTTTTCGCGGGCGATGCGGCCCACGTCGCTCTTGCTGTCGGTCAGCGCCAGCAAAAACAGCTCGCCGGCGATGAACTGGTCGTTGCGCTTGATCGATTCCTTTTCAGTCGCCTGCAGCAGCTTGGCCAGATCCTGGCCAACTGACACATGGTCTTGGCCTTGAACCTGGGGCAGCTTCTTGACCGCTGCCTCGGCCGCCTGCGCCAGCCCGTTGACATTGACGCCGGCACGCTCCAGCACCGCGCGCGGCCCGTCTTCCTGGCGCAGCATGGCGGCCAGCAGATGCACCGGCTCGATGTAGCCGTTGTCATTGCCCAGCGCGAGGGATTGCGCATCCTGCAGGGCTTCCTGGAATTTGGTGGTGAATTTATCTTGTCGCATGAGGTGTGACTCCGTGTGGAATACTGAAAAATCTACTCATGCGGATGTTGGGGCTTTTCGGCGGCTTTACAAGCCGGGACCGCGCCGGACCGGCCCGGCAACGGGCTGAAGCTTGATGCGCGTCAAGCTTTCAGCGGTGCGGCTCACGCATTGGTGGCGGCTATGCCCCACTTGGCCAGCGCCGCATCGTCGCTGACCCGCGCATCGACCCAGCGCGCGCCCTGTGGCGTTTCTTCCTTTTTCCAGAAGGGCGCCTGGGTCTTGAGGTAATCCATCAAAAACTCGCAGGCCCGGAAGCTCTCGCCCCGGTGCGCCGAGGTGACGGCCACCAGCACCACCTGGTCAAGCGGCTGCAGCAGGCCGACCCGGTGAACCACCCGGGCGGCAAAAATGTCGAAGCGCGCCAGGGCTTCGTCAATCATGGCCTCGATGGCTTTTTCGGTCATGCCGGGGTAATGCTCCAGCTCCATGCTGCTGACGCTCAGGCCATCGTTGCGATCCCTTACGGTGCCGATGAAGCTGCAGACGGCGCCGACGCGCTTGTCGCCCTGCCTGAGCATGGCGATTTCCTGGCCGAGGTCGAAGTCTTCCGTCTGGATGCGAACGCGCTGGTTTGTCATGGCGAGATTGTGGCATCGCCCCCCTTCCTGCAGGCGCCGCTGCTATCATCCTGCGATGATTTTCAACCGCCCCTTCTTTCGCCATCCTGCGCCCAGCGGCGCAGCGCCGGTGGACAGTTGCGGCAGCAAGTCAAAAAAACCAAAGCTCATCTGACCGGAGCCTTGGGCTCCGTCGTCGGATGAGCGGTGCAGCCCCAGGCGCCGGACTTTTCCGGCTAACCCAGTCCACCTTGCGCTCCCGACGGCGGTTTAACCCATCGGTCATTTCTTCAACAAGGAATGATGCATGCCAACCACCGCCAATCCCCTTTCCCAGACTATATCGACCGGCTTCTCCGGCCTATGGCTGCCCCTGATCACGCCGTTTCGCGCTGGCGCGGTCGATCATCCGGCCCTGGCCCGGCTGACACGGCACTACCGGCAAGCCGGCGTGTCGGGCTTCGTGGCCTGCGGCTCGACCGGCGAAGCGGCGTCGCTGGATGACGGCGAGCAGCTGGCGGTGCTCGACACGGTGCTGGAGGCCGCAGACGGCCTGCCGGTGGTGATGGGCCTGTCGGGCTATCACCTGCCGCAGACGCTGGCCTGGATCAATGCCCTGCGGTCGCGCCCGATAGCCGGCCTCTTGGTGCCGGCGCCGCACTACATCCGCCCGTCGCAGGCCGGCCTGATTCACTGGTTCGGTACGATTGCCGATGCAGCACCGGCCCCGCTGATCCTCTACGACATTCCCTACCGCACCGGCAGCCGTATCGAGCTGGCCACCCTGCTGGCGCTCGCCGGCCACCCGAACATCAGGGCGGTGAAGGACTGCGGCGGCGACGCGGGCAAGACGCAGGCGCTGATTGCCGACGGCCGGCTGCAGGTGCTGGCGGGTGAGGATGGGCAGATTTTCAGCACCCTGGCGCTGGGCGGCGCAGGCGCCATTGCGGCCAGCGCGCACCTGGGCACTGAAAAATTTGCAAAGGTGATGCAACTGCTGGAGGGCGGCGCGCTGGCCGAGGCGCGGCAGCTCTGGAACACGCTAACGCCGCTCATCAATGCCCTGTTCGCCGAGCCAAACCCTGCCAGCATCAAGGCGGCGCTGGCCCATCAGGGCTGGATTGAAAACGAATTGCGGGCGCCGATGATGCCGGCTGAACTGCCTGTCAACCCCGACCTCCTCAAGGATTGAGGCAGCTCAGCCGCCGGTCACCGGCGGAAAAAACGCCACTTCGCAGCCTTCGTGCAGCGCGGCGGTTTCATCCCGCATGACCTGATCGACCGCCATGCGGACCGCCCTGCCTCGCGCCAGGCTGGCGGCATGCACAGGGCTGGCGGCCAGCAGCTCGTCGCGCAGGCCCGCCAGCGTCAAGGCGGCGGTTTCACGCGATTCACTGCCCTGCCCGATGGCCTCGCGAATCGAGGCAAAGTACCTGATGGTGACTTTCATGCGGCGCGCCCCTTCACGACAGCAGCGCCGAAAACGGGAGGAAGCGCACCGTGTCGCCTTTGGCAATCGCTTGGCCGGGCAGGTTGTCCACCAGCCCGTCGCCCCAGACAGCGGAGGTCAGCACGCCCGAACTCTGGTTGTCGAACAGGTCCAGCCCGCCGTCCCGGTTTTGCCTGACGCGCAGGAATTCACGGCGTTTATCGGCCCTGGCCCAGTCAAAGTCTGCGCGGATCGCTATGGATTCAGGAGCAACATCGGCCGCCCCCTGCAAGCTGAGAATGAAGGGCCGCACCAACAGCAGGAAGGTCACGAAGCTCGACACCGGGTTGCCCGGCAGGCCGATGACATGGGCGGCGCCGATTTTTCCGTAGGCAAACGGCTTGCCGGGCTTGATGGCGATCTGCCACAGGTTCAGCTCGCCCAGCGCCTGCACGGCGGGCTTGATGTGGTCTTCCTCGCCGACCGACACGCCGCCGCTGGTGAGGATCAGGTCATGGTGCGCGCTGGCGCCCTTGAGTGCGTCAATCGTCGCGTCAAGCCGGTCGGGCACGATGCCCAGGTCGGTCACAACGCAGCCCAGGCGCATCAGCAAGGCGCGCAGGAAGAAGCGGTTCGAGTTGTAGATCGCGCCGGGCTTCATGTCGGCCGGCGCCACGTCGCCGGGCATGACCAGCTCGTCGCCGGTCGAAAACAGCGCGACCCGGACACGCGGCGCCACGAGCAGACGGTCAAAGCCGATGCTGGCGGCCAGCCCCAGCGCGGCCGG
>JAQGNK010000218.1 GCA_028291905.1 Polaromonas sp. | reverse complement strand
ATACACCGCCAGCGCGCCGGCCTTGGCCAGTTCCACCGGCGCGCCGCCCTGCGGCATGAAGCGCACGCTCAGGTCGCCATACACCGAGCGGCTGCCGCTGCGGTTGATCTGAAAGCCCAGCGCCGGGGCGGCGTCGCCGGTGGCGGCGGGCAGCAGCGCCAGACCGGACAGCGTCACGCTCATGTCCGTCTCGCCATGCCGCACGATGACCGGAATCGACGCGCCGACCAGCGCCGTGATGACCACGCCAATCGCTTTGCCGTCGGTTTTGCCGGCCTGCTCGATGCTGCTGGCGCCGGCGCTGTCAGCGACGCGGTCAAACTGCAGGTGCGAGCGGTATTCGCCCGGCGCCAGGTTGGCCGGCTTGCGCACCAGAATGCGCACCGTCTGCGAAGTGCCGGGGTGCACCGTGACCTGCCGGGGCGAATAGCGCAGCAGCGGGTCGGCAAACAGCTCGCCCGGGCCGGGCGCATCCAGCGGCAAGAACTCGCCGGCTTCGCCCATGCGGCGGTTCACCAGGTTGATGCGGTAGGTCTCAGGCGCGGTGCCGTTGTTCATCAGCTCGACCTGCGCGGCGCGCTGGTTTTTTTCCAGCACGATGCGGGTCGGAAACAGCGCCAGGTCGGCCAGCGTCAGCGGCGCCGCCAGGCACAGCGCCAGCGCCGCCAGCCAGGGACGGCCCGGTTGCATGAAAAAGGTGAAGCGCTTCATCGGGTTTTGGCCTGTGGTTGGAAAGCTGGAAAAGCACCGTTGGCAACGGCGGTCATTCGAAGTTAGCGGTGACGTTGAACGTGCCGGTGTAGCTGCCGGGCGGCTGAGCCGCGCCCACGGTCAGCTTGGCGCCGACCTGAAGAAGCTGCCCGCTGAGCGACTTAGTAAACGCATTGACCACCATGGTTTCGACGCCGCCATCGCGGGTCAAAGTCACGTCGCCAGAGCCGCCCTGGTCAGAAGGCAGGGTAATGGATGTGACGGTGCCCGTTACGGTGAACAACGCCGCCGTGGCGCTACCGCCTTGCAGAACCGGAATCACACTGCCCGTTTTGCTGCGGCTACCACTGGAGTCCACGACAACGCTGCCGCCTGCCCCAGCCACGAACGCGCCGAAAGACAAAGCGCCGCTGCTGGTGATGGTTTGCGCCTGCGCCGCCGGGGCGCCCAACAGGCAGGCCGCCAGCGCCAGCGTCGGCCAAGGCCGCAGGAAGATAAATAATGGGTTCAATTGAAAGCCACCGTGACGTGGTAACTACCGCCATTCGATGGCGAAGGTGAAGACAGGGACGTGGCGAATTCGCCTTGCACGTCAGCCGCCGAAGCGTCTCCCGAAGGCGCCACCCCGACGGCCGCCTCCCCTTCGCCGAGGGGCGTTGACAGGCTGGAAAGCAGCGGTGGCGGACCGGCCGGCGGCATGACCAGCCGGACCCAGCCGCCGAACACGCTGACCGCGACTGGCAGGTCCGCCCAGGTGTCCATCACGCTGACCGGGGCGATGACGGTGGCGCCCACGCTGCCCTGGGCCGTGGCCGCCGGTGCCGGCGATGCAGCAGTCAGCACTCCGGCAAGTAGGAGCCCTGCCGGCGCAAAGGCGTTTGACATCGGTAGCCTCGGCGTCAGGTTTCGCGGCTTAGTTGTAGGCGACGGTCACGTCGTACGTGCCCGTGTAAGCGCCAGCCGCTTGAAGTGCAGCCACCGTCAGCTTGGCGCCAACGCTCAATACGACTTCGCCATCAGTAAGGACACCTACACGAGCCCCTACGGCACCGGTAACGCCAGTACCGGCAACCGTGAAATCATCGATGGCGATTGTGCCCGTAGCGCCATCGCCCAGGGTCACATCTCCGTTAACTGGAAGCGTGATCGAGTAGGTGTAATCCTCTTGACCGCCCACGGTAAAGGTTCCCGCGCGAACGGTTCCTTCTTGAGTTCCGGCGGACAAGGCTGGAACGGAGTTTGTCCGAGCGCCGTCTGCTGCCGCGACGGTGACCGTACCAGCCGCAGCCACAATAGTGCCGAACTCAAGCGTCTCGGTTGCCGCAATGGTGATTGGCACGATAACGGTGGCATTCGCCGTACCCGTGTCTGTGGCAGTACTTTGCGCCATCGCGCCACCCGCCATTACCAACGCACCAATAGCCAGTGCCAGCTTGTTCATTTTCGTGGTCATTTTGAAATCCCGTTCATAAAACTCTCAGAGCAAAATTGCTCCTCCTCAAGGTCCTTGCGGGCCGCCTTGCGTCGCTGGAACAAAATCAGCGCTGGACAAGAAGGTCCTTAAAACGCTGCTTCGTTCCAAACAGAAGCCACTTCACTGCTTACATCAATTGCATTGATTACATCAGTTACGTGTTTTTACATCAGTTGGTTTCACATTCATATGGTCAAAACTGACTGGTTAATACCAATCCCGTGTCATAAATAACCGATGCCGATGGCAGCACTGCCCAGCTGCGGGAGCACAAAGAGCGGATGGCGCCAGGGATTTGCGTGAAGACGTTCCAGGCCTCGCAGCAGGCGTCAACAATCTGCTCGTAGCCGTCGTAGCAGCGGTTGGCCAGATGCCGGTCGCGCAGTTGCTGCCACACCTGCTCGGCCGGGTTGAGTTGAGGTGAGCCTGCGGGGAGCAGCAACAATGAAACGTTCGGGAACTGCGGCAGTTTGGGCGTGGTATGCCATCCCGCGCGGTCCGGCACCAGCACCGCGTGGCGTCCCGCCGGCACCGCCTCGCTCAGGGCCTGCAGGTGATGGGCCATCGCCTCGCTATTGGCGTGCGGCATGACCAGACCGATGGCACTGTCCTGCTGTGCACAGACGGCGCCAAAGACATAGGCCGACTCGGACTGCTGCTGGCGCACCACCCGGGGGCGCGTGCCCTTGCGCGCCCACAGGCGCGTTTGCGTGCCGCGCTGGCCGATGCGCATTTCATCTTGAAACCACACATCCACCTGCTCAGGCGCAACGCCTGGCGGCAGCGTTACTGCGACTTCCTGGGCGAAGTTTTTTTTTGAATTCGGTTTGTGCCACCGGATCGGCGTAGGGACTGACGGCGCGGGCTGAAATCCAGACCAGCCCCAGGCGTTTGAGCGAGGCATACACACCGTTCAGGCTGTAGGCCACGCCAAACTGCCGGTCCAGCAACTGGCGTATGTCTTCGCCCCGCACCCGGCCCCCACCGCGTTCGCCCTGCAACTGCTCGAGCGCCTGGCGAAACGCCTCTTCGTGCTCTTTGGCAAGGCGCTGCGTGCTCCAGTCATGCGGAAGACCGCCCAGACGGGCCACGCCGCCGGCGGCAAACCACTGCACCCAGCGCATGACCGCGTGACGGGTCACGCGCAGTGCAGCGGCCACTTCGGTATAGCCCTTGCCGTCCTTGAGGTGCGCCAGCGCGATCAGGCGCAGTCGCCGGCGTCCATCGGGTTCCTTGTGGGCCAGCCGGTCGAAATCATAGGGCTGCAGTTGAGCAATGATGTGCTGAGATAACATTTTCGTACCCTCCACCGAAAGCCAATCCTGCTCTGACTCCGATCGCTGGCTTTGGTTCTTTCTCTGTCGGGATTGGTATAAGCGGAAACGCGCGCACCCGTCGCCGCCCGAAAAATGGACGCGACTGCTTATTTCAGGGGATGGTTTGTTGCACGGTGGGGGTGCAAGGAGCCGCTTTTTGTCACTCCAGCAGCGACCGGTTCAGCGCAGCAGGAACCTGGCGACGTATGCAGTCGCCGCCAATTGGCGCTAGGCCGCCTGGGCGATGGGCAGGTACAGCCGGAACACACTGCCGCGCCGTGGCATGGAAACTACGGACAAGCGGTGCTTGAGCGCGCGCGCCAAGCCATCAACAATGGCCAGGCCCAAACCCAGTCCGCGATGAAGGTTCAGTTCAGGA
>JAQGNK010000211.1 GCA_028291905.1 Polaromonas sp. | reverse complement strand
CAGCGCGTTTCTCGCTGGCAGGGCAGGCGTGAAACGGCTGGCCAGCGTGCCCATGCTCTGGCTGGCGGCAAGGCATGCAAAGCATGAGCTTCCAGCCTGCGGACCCTGCCTGAAAAGATGGATTTCTCCTCTGTAGCGTCATGGTCCAGGGCGCTGCGCGTGGTGGCCATGAAACTGCAAAAATTTCCCAAAACCCTGGTCATCTCGGAATAAGCCTGTCCATAAGCGCGGCATTCGCTGGCTGTATCCCATCAATAAATCATGCAATATCTGTTGTGATTGCCGGGCATTTGCCTGGTGGTGCAACTTACAGGAGTGCGGGATGAAGGATGACAAAAACAGTCTGGATTTATTAGGCCGTGCCCAAGGCCTGGCACCCGATGCTTTCTAAACGCGGCTTTCAACTGTCCGGGCCGGTACTGCGCGCAGGCGGAGCGGCTTGTGGCCTTGCGATTCTGCTGGTTCACAGCTCACCGGCAAAGGCAGACATCTGGGGCTTTGTCGATGCCGAGCGAATGCCCCATTTCGCCGCCAGCCAGCTTGATGAGCGTTATGTACTGCTGCTTCGCGACAGCGAGGCGGTCGAGCCGTTTCGACGCATCGATGTGCCCGCCCAGGCGCCGGTCCACAGTCTGGCGTTGCCGAGCGTGCCAACAACCAGTGCGGCGCCGGCATTGCCCGGCACTGCCGGTTTTGGTGTGGTGTCGGCCCGGCAGCTGGCTTTTTTCGAGCAGTCCAAAAACTACAAGACCGCCAGCCCACTGCTGCGCGAGGCTGCAAAAACCCACGGCATTGACTATTCGCTGCTCAAGGCCTTGATTGCCACTGAGTCGGGCTTCAACACCCATGCGGTGTCGCCCAAAGGCGCGGTCGGCCTGATGCAGCTGATACCGCCCACGGCAGAGCGCTACGGTGTCACCGCCGGAAAAGGCGGCACGATTGAAAGCAGGCTGACCGACCCGAAGACCAACATCAAGGCCGGCGCCCGCTACCTGGCCGACCTGATCAAGATGTTTCCGGGCCGGCTGGAGCTGGCGCTGGCCGCCTACAACGCCGGAGAAGGCGCGGTGCAGCGCGCCGGCAACAAGATTCCCAACTACCCCGAAAACCAGAATTACGTCAAGACCGTCATGCAGCTCTACACCGGCCTGGCGCGAATGCCATTGAAACCCCCCGGCGTCCGCCCGCCGCTGGAAACCAGGGACGCCAGCCTGGGGCGCAGCAGCCTGGCGCCGCCGGTCGAGCCGGTGGTTTTCCTGCCGCGCTGATCCCGCAGCCATCGCCATGCGCCGGGACTGCCCGGATGACGGCGGGTTTCCAGGGCTGTGCAGGCAAAGTGCTTGCCAGCACCGGCTTGGGCGGGCCATCTGAGCGTCCTGGACAAAAAGCGATTGCGGGCAAGCCGGGCGCTTGCGTTGGCGGTGTCAGCCTACGTGCCGGCCCGGCACTTTGATTTATGTTCCTACCTGGTTTTGAATCAACACGGAGGCATGAAATGGCAAACGATATTCTGGGACAGATTTTGGGCAGCGTACTGGGCGGCGCCAGGAGCGGTGGTCAGATGGGCGGTGGCTTGGGCGGCTTGGGCGGTGGTGGCGGCGGCTTGGGTGACCTGCTGGGAAGCGTGCTGGGCCGGGGAACCGGCTCCATGGGCGGCGGTCTGGGTGGGCTAGGCGGTCTGGGTGGAGGCGGCAGTTCGGGCCTGGGCGGAAAAGGCGCGCTGCTGGCCATGCTGCTGCCCATTGCCATGCAGTGGGTGCAGCGCAATGGCGGCATTGGCGCGGTGCTGGAGCGGTTCCAGCAAAAGGGCTATAGCCAGCAGGCGGCTTCCTGGGTATCGACCGGAGACAACGAGGAACTGGCGCCTGAAGCCATCCATGACGTTGTGGGCATGGATGAGCTGTCGCGCCTGTCGCAGCAGCTGGGGGTGAGCCACGAGGAGGTGTCCAGTGGCATGGCGCAAATCCTGCCGCAGATGATGAACCAGCTGACGCCCGAAGGCGCGGTGCCCGACGACGGAGATGACACGCTGGACCGGGGCAGGGCCATGCTTGAAGAATTCATGAACCCCGCAAGGCAGCGCTGAGCTGCTCCGGCCTGCGGCACCGCTGCCTGCTGCGGCGTGCCGGTCCTGCAGCCCTAGAATCGCGGCAATGAACACGCTCCTGCCCCGCCTCAAGCATCTTGCCGCTATCGTCCAGGGCCGGCTGCGCCGCCTCACCCGGCGCGACATCGCCTGGGCAGTAGCCGCCCTCCCGGTGCTGCTGCTGCTCTACGCGCTGGTGCTGATCCCGTTCACGCCCAGCATCTCCGACCTGCGCAAGGCCAAGACGGCCAAGCCGTCGGTCGTGCTGTCGGCCGATGGCCAGGAGCTGGCGGTCTTCAACCGCGCCAACCGCGAATGGGTCAAGCTCGCCGACATCTCGCCGAACGTGACCGAGGCGCTGATCGCCACCGAAGACCATCGGTTCTACCAGCATGGCGGCATGGACTTCAAGCGCACCGCGTCCGCTTTTCTGCACACCGTCAAGGGCGACATGCAGGGCGGCTCGACCATCACCCAGCAACTGGCGCGCAATTTGTTCCCACAAGAAATTGGACGCGCCGCCAGCCTGACGCGAAAGATCAAGGAGGCCATCACCGCCTTCAAGATCGAATCGGTCTATTCCAAGGACGAGATCCTGGAAACCTACCTCAACACTGTGCCCTTTCTGTACAACGCCTACGGAATCGAGATGGCCGCCCGCACCTATTTCGACAAGTCGGCCGGCAAGCTCGATCTGCTGGAAAGCGCCACGCTGGTCGGCATGCTCAAGGGCACCAGTTATTACAACCCGGTGCAAAACCCGGAACGTTCGCTGCAGCGTCGCAACATCGTGCTGGGCCAGATGGCCAGGCACGGCAAGCTGGCTGATGCCAAGCTGGCGGCTCTGCAGAAAATACCGCTGCGCATCGACTTTGAGCGGCAGACCGAAACCCTGGGGCCGGCGCCGCATTTGTCGCAACAGCTCAAGCGCTGGCTGATCGAATGGGCCGACCGCAACGACTACAACATCTACGCCGACGGCCTGGTCGTGCGCACCACCATCGATGCGCGGCTGCAGGACATGGCCAACAAGGCGCTGGCCCGCCAGGTTGACCGGCTGCAGCAATCGGCCAGCGCCGAGTGGGGATTTCGCGCCGGCTGGAAGGCCCGCAAGAACCTGGTGCTGGCCTTTGTGCGCGGCACGCCTGAATTCAAGGCCGCCCTGGAGAGCGGCCTGGCCGACGAGCAGGCGCTGCAAAAGCTGCAGGATGACGCCGGCTTCATGCAGAAGCTGCATGAAGAAAAGACGCGCCTGCAGGCCGGTTTCCTGGCGCTGGACCCGCGCAACGGACAGGTCAGGGCCTGGGTGGGCAGCCGTGATTTTGCCGAGGACCAGTTCGACCATGTAAGCCAGGCGCACCGGCAGCCCGGCTCGACCTTCAAGCCTTTTGTCTACGGCGCGGCGTTCGAGGATGGCGCCAAGCCGACCGACACCTTTGTGGACCGGGCGGTGGAGATTCCACTGGGCAACGGCGCTTTCTGGCGGCCCAGCGACGGCGGCGGCCCGAGCGGCGCCACCATGACACTGCGCCAGGGCCTGATGTACTCTAAAAACACCATCACCGCGCAGGTCATGCAGCAGGTCGGCCCTGCCCATGTCGCCACGCTGGCCAAGTCCATGGGCGTGCGCCAGAGCAAGCTGGAGGAAGTGCCTTCGCTCGCCCTGGGCACCAGCCCGGTGACGTTGAAGGAAATGGTGGTCGCCTACGGCACGATTGCCAGCCTTGGGCGCTACATCGAGCCGGTGCTGGTCACACAGGTGGAAGACCGCGATGGCCAGGTGCTGGAAGTGTTGGCCCCCAGGGAGCCCGAAGTCGCCATGCCGGTGGCCGTGGCGCAAACCCTGCTCGATGCCATGCGCGGCGTGATCGACAGGGGCACCGGCACCGGCATTCGCTCCAGGTTCGGCATTCAGGCCGACGTGGCGGGCAAGACCGGCACCACCCAGGACAATACCGACGGCTGGTTCATTCTGATGCATCCCGAGCTGGTGGCGGGCGCCTGGGTCGGCTTCA
>JAQGNK010000209.1 GCA_028291905.1 Polaromonas sp. | reverse complement strand
GGCAGAAAATAACCCGCATCGGGATCATCCCGTGCGGGTTATTACCAGCGCTTTTTCAAGTGTCAGAAACGCATGCTTGGCAAGAAAAAAGCCATCAGTGAAAACCCGAAAAAAGAATGCCGATGTTGATCAAAAGCGCCAGGGCCCAGATAATCGACCGGGCCGTGGCCAGGTTGCTGACGTACATCATGACGTAGGCGATGCGCAGCACGACAAACAGCAGGGCCAGGATGTCCAGGCGGGTCTGGTTGGCCTGCAGCTGGTGCGCCACGATCACCGCTGCAAAAAAGAAAGGCAGCGCTTCAAAGGTGTTGGCCTGCGCCGCATTCGCCCGTGCCCGCCAGTCGGTCTGCCGGGCCAGCCAGGCGCGCGGATTGTTGTTGTCGTAGCCTCCTTTTCTGGAAGAGGTGCCCAGATTGCCGAACTTGGCCAGGCCGGCGCAGGCAATCGGCAGCAGGGCGGCCGCCAGAATGCACCAGTAAGCAACGGTAAAAGGCGCAAAAGCCATGGCGATAGTCTTCTTGTTGGTTTTTTACAGGGCCCAGCCGGCCAGCCCCGTGCTGGCGCGGCACTGATGGCTCAGGGATTACCGGCGGTCGGTCAGGGCATGCGCAATCGTGCCCAGGTCAACATATTCAAGCTCGCTGCCCACCGGCACGCCCCGCGCCAGGCGCGTCACCTGCACGCCCCGGCTTTTAAGCGCCTGACCAATGACATGCGCCGTGGCTTCGCCCTCAGCGGTGAAATTGGTGGCCAGGATGACCTCCTGCACTTCGCGCGAGGCGGCTGGCACAGGCTGGCCGTCCTCATCCCTGGGCACCACCCGGTCAAACAGCTTTTGCAGCCCGATGTCGTTGGGGCCGATGCCGTCGAGCGGGCTGAGCTTGCCCATCAGCACGAAGTACAGGCCACGGTAGGCCAGCGTGCGCTCCAGCGCGGCCTGGTCGGCGGGGGTTTCCACCACGCACAGCTTGCTGTGGTCGCGCTCGTGGCTGGCACAGGTGACGCACAGCTCCTGCTCGCTCAAGGTGTTGCACAGCGCGCAATGCCGGATGCTCTGGACCGCATGCTCCAGCGCCCGCGCGATCTGCAGGGCGCCCGGCTTATCGTGCTGGAGCAGGTGAAATGCCATGCGGGCAGCCGACTTCGCGCCCACGCCCGGCAGCTTGCGCAGGGCCTGGGTCAGGCCGTCAAGGGCATTGGAAGTGCTCATCCAAGGATTGGATCGAAGGCGCTGTTGGCGCAATGCATCAGAAAGGAAACTTCATGCCGCCGGGAAGCGACGGCATTTTCGAGGTCAGGCTGCCCATTTTTTCCTGGCTGACTTCCTCGGCCTTGCGCACAGCCGCATTGAACGCGGCCGCCACCAGGTCTTCGAGCATGTCCTTGTCCTCGGTCAGCAGGCTGGGATCGATCTCGATGCGCTTGACATCGTGCTTGCAGGTCATGGTGACCTTGACCAGGCCGGCGCCGGCGTCGGCCGTCACCTCGACGAAGGCCAGGTCGTCCTGGGCCTTTTTCACGCTGTCCTGCATGGCCTGGGCCTGCTTCATGAGACCGGCGAGTTGTCCTTTGTTGAACATGGAATTTTCCTTTAAAGAAGGGGTGGTTGAAACTGCGGTTGATCATATCGGCTGCAATGCCGATGGGCTTGCAGCCGCCGGGCTAGCTTGAAACGCTCTTGATGCTGCCGGGCACGATTTTGGCGCCCCAGTTGCGGATCATGTCCTGGACAAACGGGTCGCCATGGATCAGCGCCTCGGCTGCGCGCTGGCGTTCGAGCTGCGCGGCGCTGTTGCGGCGGGCCGGGGTGTCGGTCACCGCACCGATCTCCACGCTCAGCGTGAGGTCGCCAGTCGCCAGCGCGGCCTGCAGCGCGGCTTGCAGCTTTTCGCGGGCGGCCGGCTGGCTCAGGGATTCACGCTCGACCCGCAGCACCCAGAGGCCGCCAGCCCGGCTGCACAGCTCGGACTGCAAGGCCAGTTCACGCGTCAGCGCGGCAATCGACTCGGCGGCAATCAGCTGGTTGACCAACTGGCTCCAGCTGTCGCCCAGCGAAGCGTCCTGCAGCGAATGAGCGGCAGACGCATCTTCCTGCACCAGGGGCTCGGCTGCCGCCGGCAGACCGGTTTTTGCTTCTATATTAATAGCAGCCTGCGCATGTTCTGCCTGCCCCAAGGGCTTGTTTGGTTCATTATTTTCGTTAAAAGCAGCTGCCGGCGCCGGCTGGAGCACCGGCGCCTTCTGCGGCGCGGCAACCGCCACCGGCACGCTGCTCGCCGCCTGCGCAACAGGCGCGGACCCGGGCGGCGCAGGCCTGTCAGGCAGCGGCTTTTTTGCAGGCTCGGCGGCGCTCCCCGGTGCGGGTGCGGTTTTCACTGAGGCGGCGGCAGCGGGCTTGAAGGCCAGCAGGCGCAGCAGCACCATGGTCAGGGCGGCGTATTCATCGGGCGCCAGGCCCAGCTCGCCGCGTCCGTGCAGGCACAGGCTGTAGAGCAGCTGGGTTTCGTCGGCCGGCATGACATGGGCCAGCCGGGCCGTCTCTGCGACTTCCGGGTCGCTGTCATCGTCGCCCGCGCCCATGCCGGGCACTGCCTGCAGCACCGCCATGCGCTGCAGGATCGTGGCCATCTCTTCCAGCGTGGAAGCGGCGCTCAGGCCATTGAGCCGCAAGGCTTCGGAGGTTTCAACGACGGTGCGGCCGTCGCCCCGCGCCAGCGCATCGAGCAGGCGAAACACATAGCTGCGGTCCACGCTGCCGAGCATCACGCGCACGCTGGCCTCGTCGAGCTGGCCCGAACCGAAGGCGATCGCCTGGTCGGCCAGCGACAGCGCATCGCGCATCGAGCCCCTGGCCGCCCGCGACAAGAGGCGAAGCGCCTGCGGCTCGGCCGGGACGTTCTCAAGGGCCAGCACCTGGACCAGGTGTTCGAGCACGGTTTCGGGCGCCATCGGCCGCAGGTTGAACTGCAGGCAGCGCGACAGCACGGTGGGCGGCACCTTCTGCGGGTCGGTGGTGGCCAGCACGAACTTCAGATACTCGGGCGGCTCCTCCAGCGTCTTGAGCATCGCGTTGAACGCGGTGTTCGTCAGCATGTGGACCTCGTCGATCATGAAAACCTTGAAGCGTCCCACGACCGGCTTGTAAACCGCCTGCTCCAGCAGCTGGGCGATTTCATCGACGCCCCGGTTGGAGGCAGCGTCCAGCTCGGTGTAATCGACAAAGCGGCCGCTGTCGATGTCGCGGCAGGCGTCGCACACGCCGCAGGGCTCGGCGGTGATGCCGCCCTGCCCGTCAATGCCGGTGCAGTTGAGCGACTTGGCCAGGATGCGCGACACCGTCGTCTTGCCCACACCCCGGGTGCCGGTGAACAGGTAGGCATGGTGCAGGCGGCCGGTGCCCAGCGCATTGCCAAGGGCCTGCACGACATGCGACTGGCCGACCATTTCAGAGAAATTCTTGGGGCGGTATTTGCGGGCAAGCACTAGGTAGGACATATCGGCATTCTAAATTGGCCGGGCAGACTTCCCGGCCATGGCGGGCGTTTCCTGGCGTTGCCGATTTTGACAGCTGCAGCTCGCCTACCAAGCCGCGATTTAGGAGCCAGAGCCACATCATCCTGGCTTTTAGTCACGGCGTTCAAGGCGTATGGGCTAGCTACTTAATTCATAGCTGCTTGCGCATACTCTACCTGCGTCAGAGGCCTGTTTGATGCTCAAACATTGCTGGCTGGCCAAAACGAAAGCGCGCTACGCCACCGCGCTTTCGTCGCTGCGGCTGTCGCCGTGGCTGTCCTTCCAGCTCACCCGGATGATGTCACCCGCGCTGGCGCCCATCAGCTCGAACTGGAGATACGGGTTTTTCGACATCCCCGGCCCCCATTCGGCCGTCAGCACCGGTTGGCCGTTGAGCGTGACGGTGACCTCCTCGATGTACCAGGCCGGAATCAGGCCGCCACTCGGATTCTTGCGCTGGCCGCTTTCCATTTCATGCTGCATCAGGATGCGAACCGTGGTCTTGTCGCCGCTCAGCTGGGCGCGTATGCGCATCGGATCAGCCATGCCCAGCTCCTTGACACCGGATTGAAAAGCCTGAAAACACACCTTCCCTGCTACACATCGCAACTGCCCACCGTGACCTGGACCGCCTTGCGGGCATACAGCGCCCTGCCATCGGCCATCAGGGCCACGCCATACACATCGCCCGACTGGGCCATCTTGATCCGGGTTGAAAAAGCAGGCTTGACCCGCCCGGTGACATGAAAGATCGCCACCAGCGCCACCGGGTTTTTTTCGACCAGGATCAACAGGCGGCTGACGCCCGGCAGCGTGGCGCTGATTGAACAGGGCACCAGGGCGCCGTTTTCGGCACGCTCCGGCACAGCGATGCTGACCTCGCTGCTTTCGACCAAGGCGCCGGTTTGCAGGGCATCGAGCGCCTCCTGCAGGCTTTTTGCATCAAACGCCTGCTTGCCCAGCGCCAGGGCACGCCCCGGAAACCATCCAGCGCAGGCCACCAGGCTGGACACAGCAAGCGCCTGCACGCTGGCCTGCCGGCGCGACAGGCGGTTTTTCAATCCAGGCACATCAGTCATGTCGGCAGTATTTCAGGATGCTTTGGGCAGCTTCAAGGATTGAGCCCGGCATGCAGCGCGACGAATGCCTGTGTCAGCTTGTGGCCCGGGTCGAGGTAGATCATGGGCAGCGACTGCTCATGCGATTCGCGAATCCTGACGGAGGCGGGCAGGTAGGGCTGCAGCACCGGCAAGCCCTCCTCAATCAGCTCACCGACGATGCGCTGCGGCAGCTTCGCACGCGGCTGGAACTGGTTGACCACGATGCCCTCCACTACCAGCTTTGAATTGTGGTCGGCCTGAATTTCCTTCACGTTGTCGAGCAAGGTGTACAGCGCCTGGCGTGAAAAATCATCGCAGTCAAACGGAATCAGGCAATTGCGGGCCGCGATCAGCGCCGAGCGGGTATAGAAATTCAGCGCCGGCGGGGTGTCGATGTAGATCCGGTCATAGCTTGGCGCCAGCTGCTGCAGCGCGTCGCGCAGCTTGAAGATCTTGTGGCGCGATTCCAGTTTGGCCTGCAGCTCGTCGAGCACCGGGCTGGAGGGCATGAGGTCGAGCTTGTCATGCGGCGTCGCGACGATGAATTCGGTGGGCGCCACGCTGCGCAGGCTGAAGCTCAGGGTATGTTCAAAAAATCCGCCGATGTCGGGCTGCTTTTCCTCGGCTTGCGAGCCCATCAGGTAGGCGCTGGAGTTGCCCTGCGGGTCCAGGTCGATCACCAGCGTGCGCAAGCCCTGGCTGGCGCTGATGGCGGCGAGGTTGCAGGTGATGGTGGACTTGCCCACTCCACCTTTTTGGTTGAAAACAACGCGTGGCATAAACGCTTCCTTGTGCTGCGGGATGGAACGGGAGATTGTGCCCTTGAAGGCTTTTGCAGCGAATTCTGGCGCAGGCGCAAACTGCTCCAGGCTCAGGCGTGAAGCCGTGTCCGGGTAAGGCGCAAGCTCGAATGCGGGCCAGGACCCGGCAAATGACAAAGGCGCCTGGCACAACCGCGCATGCGGATGAAATTATCCGGCCAGGCCAAAGGCCAATGCCAAGCCCCTATAATCAGCGCTGACGGGCCTTCCCGCATGGTAAAGCGGCCAACCGGGTCAGGTGGGGAACCAAGCAGCCCTAACTGCGGAGCCAGTGCCGGGGTCAAGGCTCGTCACCTTATTCAAACAAATCCTTGGGTCATCCATCAACTCAAGCGACATCAAGGCCTTGCGGCTTTTTCTTGCATCACTTGCTAGTATCACTTCCTTTTCTCTTCTGAAAGGAAAAGTGACAAAGCAACAAGACTGCGTTCACATTAAACCTGGCTTCACGCAGCCTGTACCGCCGGCTGCGCAGCATCAGGCGCGTGCTTCAAGGGCAGGTCGAAATAGAACTCGGTGCGCTTGCCCGGCTCGCTGACAAAATCGATCCGGCCCTGGTGCGCTTCGATGATGCTCTTGCAGATATTGAGCCCCAGCCCAGTGCCGCCCTTTTGCCTGCGGTCCGAAGAATCGGCCTGCGCGAAGCGCTCGAAGATGCGGCCACGGAAGCTGTCGGGAATGCCAACGCCCGAATCGACGACCGACACCCGCACATGACCCGGCGATTCCTGCAGGCTGACGGCCACCGTGGCGCCGGATGCGGAAAACTTGGCTGCATTCGACAGCAGGTTGACCACGACCTGGATCACCCGGTCCGCGTCTACCTGAACCTGTGCATCGGCAGAACCGGGCGCCAGCTCGAGCTTGACCTGGTACTGGTCGGCATATCTTTGCGTCGAGGCAACGGCCTGCTCGACCAGCGGCAGCTA
>JAQGNK010000208.1 GCA_028291905.1 Polaromonas sp. | reverse complement strand
AGTAGCTGCCTGCGCAGGAAGATACTGCGCAAGAGCCTGTTTTGGCTTATGAATGATGAGAGATCAAGGCACCGCATGACCATTGCCTGCGTGTCCGCATGGCTCCTTCCTCGCTGGGGAAAGCGGGGATGGGAATTGCTGGCGCTGTTGACCCGGGCCGTTGCCACCAACCGGCCGGCCAAGGCTTGCCGCACATCCGGCAGCGTTTGGCGCACCGCCCCCAGCGCCCCCCACGCCGGCCTGTACTACCGGGGAAGCAAGAAGGCGGTGAGTAGGAAAATCACCGAATCTTATGGGCCAAAAAGGCTTTTAGCGCAGATCAAGGCTGCGCGAGCAGCTATGCTTTCAGTAGCAAGCAGTCACTGCGAACTCGGGCAGACTGCGCGGCAGAAAGTGGCATCTGGCTGAACTGCAAGGCAGGTCACGCAAAAACCGCCGGTGCGCATTGGGCAGCGTGATTGAAAGCCGGTTTCATTTCGCGCTACCTGCCGCCAAACCTGCCCGCCAGGCGGCGCAGTCGCCAGTTGGGCCGTGCGCTGGCAGCCGCAGCCGGGCCGCCGGGCGCGGGGTGAAGCGCGGGATGGGCTGCAGGGAAGGCGCGCTGATAAAAACGCAGCCAGCGCTGGTCGCCGGCGTCGGCCAGCGGCCTATCGCCCTTTTGGGCACCGGGGCCGAACCGCAGCTGGCCGCGCATGGCGCCAGGCCGCTCCGGCGCGGTAACCGTTGCAGGCGAACGAGCCTGCATGGCAACAGGCTGGCCCGGAGCCGCCTGAAGCGCCGCTGGCACAGCCATGCCGCCCGTAGCATCTGCGCCAGCGCCACAGGCGCCACCAGCAACGCCAGCAAAAGCACGGGCGCCAGCACCAGAGCCTTCAGCCGCGCCCCCGCTCGCAAACCGGCGCGAAAACGGCAGCACGCCACGGGCGCGGGGCCGCACGCAATCCCATTCGATGCTGCGCTCGGGCGTCAGGATGGCCCAGCGCATCTGGCCGAAGCGCCGGGCAAAAAACGGCGCCACCGCCTCGACGATGTGATGCTCAGGCTCGAACCAGGCCAGGTGCAGCGGTCCGCCCTCCGGCTGCGTCCTGAACCTGTCGTCCTGCACCGTGCGAAAGCGCACGAAGGCTTTCATCCTCTGCATGTCCAGCTGCACTGCCTGGGCCATCTGCCGCGCCTGCAGCACGTCGGCGTCCAGCGGGTCGCGGCGCAGGCCGGGCTCATGCGCCAGGCGCCACAGGATGCGGTAGAGCAGCCCAAAACGGGCCGGGTCGCGGTGCAGGACGACGCTCTCGCACAGCGCCATGAATTCCGCCGGCACCTTGACCGCCGGCGCATCACTGCCGTCATTGAAAACATCCGCATTGGCCGCACGGGCGGCAGCGGCATGCGGTGCGCCGCCGATCTGCCAGGCCACCTGCGTGGGCAGTATCTGGCGGGCCAGCAGGCATCGCGCGGCGCGGCGAAAGCCCTCCAGGTCGGCTGGACCCTGCAGCACCACCGGCACCACGGGCAGCAAGGACTGGGGGAACAGGTCGCCGGTCAGCAAGTCATTCATCCTGCCCATGGGGGTGTCCTTTCTTCAGGCGCAGGCAGCAGCATGCGGCCGGCTGCAGTTCAGCAAGAAGGCGCTGCAGCGGAACAAGCGATGCGGCATGCAGTTGCACCGGCCCGCCAACAAGGCCTGCGTTCGGACTTGCGGCGCCGGGCCCAGGAAGGCCGGGCAGCGGTGCCCGGCCAGCGCCAGCGGATACGCGGGTTGCAAAGGTTTGGCGACCTGCGCCAGAACCGCCAAGGCATGCAATTCAGGTAAATCAAACACTGTAATAATATACAGTGTTTTGCTATTTTTACCCAGCCATTCCAGCCTAATGCCCTTGCTGGCGGGCAGGCTTTGCACCTGCGGTTTTCAGGGCAGGTTCAGCGGCAGCACCTTTTGCCGGTTTTTCCGGGCATGCGCTTCCATCGCCAGGTAGATCACGCTGGCCAGCAGCAGCGGCGCCAGGTAATAAACCACCCGGTAGGCGACCAGGCCGGCCAACAGCTCATGCTGCGGCATGCGGTGCGACAGCAGCGCCACGAATACTGCCTCCAGCACGCCCAGGTTGCCCGGAATATGGGTGATGACGCCGGCAATCGCGGCCAGCAGCAGCACGCTGGCGACCGTGAAAAAGTCGATCCGGTGCTGCAGCAGGATGAACACGATGCCCGACATCAGCAGCCAGTTGCTCGCGCCCATCCCCAGCTGCAGCGCCGCCAGCCGCAAGGAAGGCAGATCGACCTCATGGCCGCGCAGGCTGAAGCTGCGCCGACGGGCAAAAGCGCAGGCACCCAGATAGGCCAGCGCCAGCCCCAGCAGCACCACGCCGATCAGGCGCAGCTGCACGGCGTCGATGCTCCAGCCCCCGGGCAAGCTGGGCGGATGCAGGCTGAACACCAGCCCGCCCAGCAGCAGGTAGCCGATCCAGTTGGCCAGCATGCTGAAGCTCATGATGCGGGTGATGGTGCCCAGCGCCAGGCCCAGCCGCGAATACAGCCGGTAGCGAAAAGCCACGCCACCCACCACCGAGCCCAGGTTGAGGTTGAAGGCATAGCTGACGAAGGTCAGCAGCATCACGGTCGGCGCGCTCAAGCGGTGGCCGGTGTAGTGCCGGCCCAGGAGGTCGAAGCAGCTGTAGAGCAGATAGCTGGCGGCGGCCAGCGCCACCGCGCCCCAGGCCGCCGTCAGCGGGTAGTTCTGCAGCGAAGTCAGCACCTTGTCCCATTCAATGGTGCGGGCCTGCGACACCAGCAGCCACGCCACCAGCAGGAAAAACACGGTGGTCACGCCGCGCTTGAGCCAGGGCCACCAGGGCGCTTCGCCCACTTTTCGCCACAAGCCGCGCCGGCTGCCCGGCGGCGCCAGCGGGGCTGAAGGCGGCAGGCTGCGGCTGTCGGGCGTCATGGCTGCGGCGGCTGGTGATGCGGGCGGTGCCGAAGCGGCCGCGTCATGCCGGATCGGCCTGGCTGACCCGGTCGGCGCCGGCGCCCTCGACATTGGTGGCCGGCGGCGCTTCGGCCAGCACCAGGCGCGGCGCGTGTGCCGGCAGCCAGCCGGCCCAGGCCGGGTAGCGGCTGAGCAGGTGGAACACAAAGAAACTGCGCAGCCTGCGCCACCAGGTCGATTCCACCAGGTCGGCGGCCTTGATCTCATTGCAGCTGTGCTGCATCAAATATTCCAGCCGCTCGTTCAGGTGCTGGTTGAAGGCCCGGTCCTTGATGATGACGTTGGCCTCCAGGTTCAGCGACAGGCTGAGCGGGTCCAGGTTGCTGGAGCCGACGGTGGCCCATTCGTCGTCGGACAGCGCCACCTTGCCATGCAGCGGGCGTTCGCAGTATTCATAGATATGCACGCCGGCCAGCAGCAGGTGGTGGTACAGCATGCTGGCGGCGGTCTTGACAATCGCCATGTCCGGCTCGCCCTGCAGGATCAGCCGCACATCGACGCCGCGCCGGGCCGCCTTGCGCATTTCCTTGAGCAGCCGGTAGCC
>JAQGNK010000205.1 GCA_028291905.1 Polaromonas sp. | reverse complement strand
ATGGGGATGACATCGGTCTTGGACATGAAAGCATCGGCCAGCGTGTCGCTGATGATCTTGAGCTGCGCATCCTGCGCCGTCTGGCTCAAGCTCAACAAGGTCATGCCCTGGCGCAGCAATTGCAACTGCTTGGGAAGCGCTGCAATGACGCGGGTGCGGTCGCTGCGGTTCGGCTTGGCGCTGGCGGCCCAGACCAGGTCGGCGGCCGTCTGCTTGAACAGCAGGGTTTGCGCATGCTGCGGGCCGTTCTTCATGGCGGCAAGCGCCAGCACCTCGGCCCATACCTTGAACAGGAACTCCCGTATGTCGTCGCGCACCGGCATGCCGTTGAGCATGGTCCGCATCTCGATGGTGTACTGGATCGCCATGGTTTCTTTTTGCTCCAGCTGCTGGGCCAGGCTGACCACCCGGGCCACACTGCCCTGCTCGGCAAAAAAACGCGACAGGAACTTGTCAAACTCGTCATACACCAGCTGAAACACCCGGCGTCCGGTTTCAGGGTACTGCTCGATCACCTGGACCACCCGCTTGATTTCTGTTTCAAGCACGCTGCCCGCCACCGTGACATCAAAACCCAGGGCGCATGACCCCATGCGGTCAATCAGCTGGCGCGCCGGGTGCTGCAGGGAGCCGAAAAACTCAGGCTCGGCAATGGCAACCCGCAGCACCGGCATTTGCAGCCGCGCGAACCAGACACGAATACCGGGCGGGATGCGGTCTTCGGCCAGGATGCTTTGGAACATCAGGGCCACAATTTCAATCGTGGCCTTTTCCGCCGTGGTGGACGCCGCCTGCTTGAGCACGCTGGTGCGCTGGCGCACGTCGGACATGGCATCGTCAACATGGCTTTGCGCATGCGCCATGTCGAACTCCTGCGCGTGCAGGGTGCGGCCTCCGGCATTTTCTTCTTCCACCTGCTTCAGCCGATTGAGCGCTTGCTCCAGCTGGGGCGAAGCCTGACGGTTCTGGGGCTCGTCAAAATTCTCGACCCGGCTGGTCAGCATGTTCTTCAGGCGCCCTATCACGCCCTGGGCCTTCACGCGAATGCGGGCCAGGGGTGCAGCAAGAGCCTGCAGAGACGCCTGGCCAGGGCTTGCGCTGGCTTCGCCACCGCTGCCGGTTGGCGTGCCATTGGACTTGTCGCTGCCATCGGCGCTGTTTTTCCTGGCTTCCTGTTTCAATGCATCAGGGCCGCCCCCATCGCCGCCAGTTTTTTCGGCCGGGCCATCAGTGTTGGCAGCAGGACTCAGGGGTATGTTCGTGGTGGCGCCGGAAGGCGTGCGCCTGACCAGGGCGCGCAGGTCAATTTCCGCCATTACCCCTTGCTCGATCAGGAACTCATTGGTGGCATGGTAGATGTCCAGCATCTGCATCGCCATGGTCTTCTGGATGCTGTCTTGAACGATCATCCAGATCGACGGCGACAAGGGCGCCTGGGTCCACTGCTGGATCAGGCCCTGTGCCAGCACTTCGGGCCTGAAGATGTCCTGCTTGTTCAACTCGACTATGTTTTCCAGGCTCTGGATGCGAAGCCGCAGGTCGTTGAGCTCCCAGCTTGAAAAATCCAGCAGGCGAAGCGCCAGCCGCGATGCCAGGATCTTGTTTTCAACCGCTTCATTGCCGACAAGCTCCAGCTTGCCAAGATCAGACATCAAGGGAGAGGTACGGGCCAGGGGCAATTCCGCGGACCAGACCTTGACGGTGCCCTGAAGCCAGACCGAACTGTATTTTTGGTAAGCCAGTTGGGCATCGCGCATTTCCTGCATTTCACGCGCATTGCCCGTCCGGGCGGCCATTTCAGCCAGTATGTCGCCAATGGTTCTGGCGATGCCGGGCAGCATTCGAACCACCTGCTCAATGAACAGGGTGCGCGCCTGCGCCGCAAGAAGACGTTGCTTGAGATTACGGGGAGGCAGGGCCAATTTTATTTGACGGTTAAGAGTGACTACACGGTAGCGCCTGCGTTCGGGTCGTTGGGATCCTCGTCCTTTTTCGCCGGCCCCTTGATCAGGTCCTCGCGCTTGATGCCCAGCCACATCGCAATCGACGCGGCCACGAACACTGAAGAGTAAATTCCAAACAAAATCCCGATGGTCAGGGCCAGCGCAAAATAAAACAGCGTCGGGCCACCGAACAGCAGCATTGACAACACCATGATCTCGGTGGAGCCATGGGTAATGATAGTACGGCTAATGGTCGAGGTGATGGCGTTGTTGATGATCTCGACTGTGCTCATCTTGCGGTAGCGGCGAAAGTTCTCTCGAATCCGGTCAAAGATCACCACCGACTCATTGACCGAATAGCCCAGCACCGCCAGCACCGCAGCCAGCACCGCAAGCGAGAATTCCCACTGGAAAAAAGCAAAGAATCCAAGAATGATGATCACGTCATGCAGATTGGCAATGATGGCGGCCACCGCGTACTTCCACTCGAAGCGAAACGCCAGATAGACCATGATGCCGAACACCACCATGCCCAGCGCCTTCAGCCCGTCTTGCGCCAGCTCTTCGCCCACCTGCGGCCCGACGAACTCGGTGCGGCGCAGCGTCACGTCCGGATTGGCGGCTTTCAGGGCGGTCATGACGGTATCGCTCTGCTGGGCCGTGCTGACGCCCTTTTGCGCCGGCAGCCGGATCATCACATCGCGAGAGGTGCCGAAGTTCTGCACCTGCACATCGTTCAGCCCCAGCTTTGCCACGGTGTCGCGAATCTTGCCGACATCGGCTGACTGGGTGTAGTTCACCTCCATGAGCGTGCCGCCGGTGAACTCGACCGACAGGTGCAAGCCCCGGGAGAACAGGAAAAACACCGCCAGCGCAAACGTGATGAAACTGACGAGGTTGAAGATCAGCGCGTGCCGCATGAACGGAATGTCGCGCCGGATTTTGAAAAATTCCATTTGATGTCCTTGGGAAGCGGCTCAGGAAAAACAGGTTGTCATTGCTCGGCGAGGACGCCTTCTGCAGGCGCCCGCCACACCGTGCCAATCGACACCGTCTTGAGTTTTTTCTGCCGTCCATACCAGAGGTTGACCAGGCCGCGCGAGAAAAACACCGCCGAAAACATGCTGGTCAGGATACCGATGCAATGCACCACTGCAAAGCCGCGAACCGGCCCCGAACCGAAAGCCAGCAGGGCCAGACCGGCAATCAGGGTGGAAATGTTCGAGTCCAGGATGGTGGCCCATGCCCGCTCGTAACCTGCATGAATCGCCGCCTGCGGCGAGGCGCCGTTGCGCAGTTCCTCGCGCACGCGCTCGTTGATCAGCACGTTCGAGTCAATCGCCATGCCCAGGGCCAGCGCCATCGCCGCCATGCCCGGCAGCGTCAGGGTCGCCTGCAGCATTGATAGCACCGCCACCAGCAGCA
>JAQGNK010000182.1 GCA_028291905.1 Polaromonas sp. | reverse complement strand
TTCAGATAGACTGTAAGGGTAAACCCTAATCCATGGCGTCCCATGGACAACTCTCAATTCAAGGAGTGCAGTCATGAATGCAATCTATGCCCCTGGCAGCCCGAACACCGGAAACAAAACAACTGGCACTCCCAGCCGCTCTGAAAAAGGCTTTTTCAAAACCATGGGCTTGGTCGTCTGGAGATTTTTGGAAGAGGTTGGCCACCGCCGAGCCGCTCGGATCATGGCCAGCGGCCACTACTACTACTGAGAGAAAGATTAGGCGTTGCCACCTCGGATTCGAGCGGTGTGAAAGCCCGGCCAGCGTTTCGGTCATTCACCAACCCCGGTGCCCGCAAAGCCCAGACACTGTATATTATTACAGTGTCACATCCTACCCTTCAACACAAGCTGGCCGTTTTGGCCGACGCCGCCAAATACGACGCCTCGTGCGCCTCCAGCGGCACCAGCAAGCGCAATTCTGTCGATGGCCGGGGCATTGGCTCGACCGAAGGCGGCGGCATCTGCCACAGCTATGCGCCCGATGGCCGCTGCATTTCGCTGCTGAAGATCCTGCTGACCAATTTCTGCACCTACGACTGCCTGTACTGCGTCAACCGGGTCAGCAGCAACGTGCCCCGGGCGCGCTTCACGGTCGATGAAGTCGTCAACCTGACGCTGGACTTTTACCGCCGCAACTGCATCGAGGGCTTGTTCCTGTCCAGCGGCATCATCCAGAACCCCGACTACACCATGGAGCAGGTGGTCGAGGTGGCGCGCCGGCTGCGCGAGGACCATGACTTTCGGGGCTACATCCACCTCAAGACGATCCCCGACGCGTCGCCCGACCTGCTGGCCCGCGCGGGCCTGTATGCCGACCGCCTGAGCATCAACATCGAGTTGCCCACGCAAGCCGGCCTTCAGGCGCTGGCGCCTGAAAAGGACGGCCCGGCCATCCGCCGATCGATGGCGCGGCTGCGCGGGCACATTGACGACGCCAAGGGCGCGGCGCAGGACCAGTCGCGCAGCCACATCATCTCGCTGCCGCAGTCGCGCAAGGCCGGGCGCAGCGCCGCGCCGCTTTTCGCGCCGGCCGGCCAGAGCACGCAGATGATCGTTGGCGCCGACAGCGCAAACGACCGCACCATCCTGGGCGCCAGCGCGTCGCTGTATGGCGAATTCAACATGCGCCGGGTGTATTACTCGGCCTTTAGCCCGATTCCGGACGCGTCGGCTCGCTTGCCGCTGGTCCAGCCGCCGCTGATGCGCGAGCACCGGCTGTACCAGGCCGACTGGCTGATCCGCTTCTACGGCTTCAGCCACGACGAGATCGTGACCGACACGGCTGCCTCGGCCAGCGGCATGCTGTCGCTGGACACCGACCCCAAGCTGGCCTGGGCGCTGGCGCACCGGGCGCAGTTTCCGGTGGACCTGAACCGGGCGCCGCGCGAAATGTTGTTGCGCGTTCCTGGCCTGGGCGTCAAGGCCGTCACCCGCATCCTGCAGGCGCGGCGGGTACGTGACGTGCGCGCCGACGACCTGCTGCGTCTGCATGTTCCCTTGAAAAAGGTCTTGCCTTTCGTGCTACTGCCCGACCACCATCCCGGCGCCACGCTCGACGCCGCCAGCTTGGCTGCCCGCCTAGTGCCCCAGCCAGCCCGGCCAGTCCAGGGCGGCCTGTTTGACGAACTGGAGACCGCCGGTCCCCTGGCCGGTGCCGCGCTGCCAGTGCTGAACGCTCTGCAAAGATCACCCGCATGGGCCTGAAGAAGGACGGGCTGCCCAGCGAGCTCTTCCCGTCGACGCGGGTACCGGTGATGCTGCGTGGCCCCACCGACCTGGACGGCTTTCGCCGCGCTGCGCGCAGCCTGCTGGCCCGGTAGGTGCCGCCCCAGCAGGTGTCCTGGCACACCACTGACGAGCCCGTCCAGGACCTGTTCACGGGGGAGGGTTCGACGGCTGAGGCGGCCAATGCCGAGGCATTCAGCGACGCACCGGCCATAAAAGTGCCGGCCGAATTCGTGGCGCTGTGCGAAAGCGTCACCCTGCACCGAGACCCGAACCGCTTCGGCCTGCTCTACCGCATTTTCTGGCGCCTGGCGCATGAGCCCGGCCTGCGGCACGACCCGCTTGATCCGGACCGGGTTCAAGCCGGCCACATGGCCCAGGCGGTGCGGCGCGACCTGCACAAGATGAAGGCCTTTGTGCGTTTTCGCTCGGTGCAGGAAGAGCGTTTCAGGGCGCACTCGGAGGACGGCCCGCTGCATGTGGCCTGGTTCGAGCCCGAGCACCATATTGTCCAAGCCGTGGCGCCGTTCTTTGCGCACCGTTTCACGCAGATGCGCTGGGCCATCCTCACGCCCGCCTGCAGCGTCGAATGGGATTGCGTCAGCCGTCAAAGCCCGGCGGGCATGGTGGGGCAATTGCGCTTTGGCCCTGGCGCAAAAAAAAGCGACGCGCCGCCGGTCGATGCCGGCGAGCAACTCTGGCTCACCTACTATCGGCACACTTTCAATCCGGCGCGCCTCAAGCTCAAGGCGATGAAAAAGGAAATGCCGCGCAAATACTGGCGCAACCTGCCCGAGGCGCCATTGATTGGGCCGCTGGCGGCCATGGCCAGCGAGCGCAGCCTGCGCATGGTCGCGCAGCCGGCCAGCGTCACCCGCCGCCGCCTGCCGGTGCGCAGGGAAGGGCTTGCCTCAAGCGCTGCAGAACCATGATTTTGATGAGTGGATTGGCTTGAGTGGGCTGCTGCCGGTTCTGTGGACACCGGCCTAAGCTTCTTGAGCTTTCTCGAACTGTACAGCACTGACGTAGCCGAGCGTCGAATGGCGCCGGGTCGGTTTGTAAAACCTCTCGATGTAATCGAACACATCGGCAAGGGCCTGCTCCCGGGTCCTGTAGACCTTTCTGGCTGTGCGTTCGGTTTTCAGTGAACTGAAGAAGCTTTCCATCGCCGAGTTGTTTCGGCGCCGATCAATGGGATGGACGCCCCCACCCGAAACGGCATGAATATGAATACGAGGGACTTCCCACTTCCCAGTTACGGCATCGAAGTGCCAAGATTGAAGTGTTGGAAAGTCAATCTGCAACCACTATTGGAAGGAGAAATCCCATGAGCAACATTACACGAGTCGGCGTT
>JAQGNK010000107.1 GCA_028291905.1 Polaromonas sp. | reverse complement strand
AACAATCTTTTTTAATTTATTACGATGAAAAAGTCCCTTTTTTAACCACAATTTATCCGTCGATTTGAGAGCCCAGGCGAGTTCATAACCAAATGAATCGAGTTGAAACCCGATTTTTTCCATACATTCAAATCATAAAGATGGCACTTGATCCGCGCATACCGTTCCGATTTCCCCGGATGTTCTCAGCAGATAAATAAGCCCTGAAGCCGGACAACTCATGCGTTGTCTCTTCTTTGTGGAATTTAACGAGCGTGAGCGCTGGCCTGTCATGCGCGTGGCCTTGTGAAAGCCCAGCAATTTCTTGCTATTGCCGATCAGTTCAACCTTGACTGAGTTCTGGAAGCTTCGCAATCACCTTGATCTCGAACTGAAAACCATAGAGCCACGTCACGCCGACCGCTGTCAGCGTCGGGTGCGGCGCGTTGCCCCAGTAGTCTGGCACCACCTTCCAGATCGTCTCGAAATTCGACTCGGGATCGACTATGAAGACTGACACGTCAACCACGTCGTCAAAGGTGCAGCCCGCAGCCTTCAGGATCGCGTTCAGATTGTCAAACGCGAGCCGTACCTGCGCCTTCAGCTCGGGCTCTGGAGAGCCGTCCTCGCGGCTGCCCACTTGCCCCGAAACGAACAGAAATCCGTTGGCCCGGACTGCCGGCGAATAGCGATTGCGTTCATAGAGCGCTTGGCGCCCAGGCGGGAAAACGACGTCTCGCTTTGCTGTGAATGTTGTCATAAAAGTCTTTCATGAAGGGGACGAAGCCGACCCGTAGTTAACAATGGCTGAACTTTAAGGCAGCTTGCCGCCGGGATAAACGAGCAATCCTGACCATCACTGTTCGTAAAATCCAAACAATCCAAAAAAGAACGCGAGAAAATAATGGACCGCTTCGATGCAATGCAGGCTTTTGCCCGGGTGGTGGAGACAGGCAGCTTCACCAAGGCGGCCCAGACTCTCCATATGAGCAAGACCACCGTAACGCAACTGGTGCAGCAGCTGGAGATGCGGCTGCGCGTCAGGCTGCTCAACCGCACCACCCGCAAGGTCAACGTCACGGCCGATGGCGCTGCCTACTACGAGCGTGTGGTGCGCATGCTGGCCGACATGGACGATGCCGAAACCAGCCTGTCCAGCGCCTCAGCAGCGCCCAGGGGCCGTCTGCGGGTGGATGTGCCCAGTCCGCTGGCGCGCATGATCCTCATACCTGCATTGCCGGCATTCCACGCGCTATACCCTGACATCCAGCTCGACATGGGCGTGAGCGACCGCATGGTGGACATCATCGGCGACAACGTGGACTGCGTCGTGCGTGGTGGCGAACTTACCGACCTGTCGCTGATGGCTCGTCGCGTGGGCGACCTGCAGCTCAGGATATACGCAGCGCCAAGCTATCTGGCGCGCGCCGGCACCCCCTTGCATCCGCAAGAGTTAGAGGACACGCATCACCGCATTGTGGGCTTTCTGTGGGCGCGCACTGGAAAAGTCATTGCGTACACCATGCGCGCCGGCAGCGAAGTCGTCAACGTGCAAGGCCGCTACGTGCTGGCGGTTGATGACGGCAACGCCTACCTGGCGGCGGGTCTGGCCGGCCTTGGAATACTGTGGCTTCCGGACTACATGTCCAGACCACACGCTGCACGCGGCGAACTGGTCCCGCTGTTCGATATCTGGCGGCTTGATCCTATGCCGCTGTACGTGGCGTTTCCACCAAACCGGCATGTCAGCGCCAAACTGCGCGTGTTCATCGAGTGGGTTGCTGAGCTGATGGCCCAGCATGCGCCTGTCAGCGATCGACGTGATTCATGACTTCGCCCGGACAACTTTACCGACACTGCGCCGCCTGGCATGTCAAGCCACAGGCCGACTTTTCCGACCCCATAGCTGGCGTACGCCGTGACTTATAGAGCCTTGCGTATTTTTGATCTCGCCCCATGAGAACGACCGGTGAAAATTTCGCGGCCTTTGGTCGATCACTTTATCGACTCGCTTGGTTATGCAGCACGAATGGACAAAGCCGAGCTAGGATAATGGCCCTTTTTTTGCCCCACCAATTTGCCCAAACGATGCAATGAACTAATGGGTGACGAACGGCATTGAGCAGATGCAGGGAACAAAGGCTTAACAAGTCATGTATCAAGCACCTTTCCGTACCCGGGCGTGGCTGCTTTGAGCCCAAGGAGGTCCAGCATATTTCGAGTGGTACAGGCCGAAGTGGAGGTCACGGGTATGCCAAGCTGGTCCTGCGCCAACTGCAGGGCCGGAATGGACTGCATCTGCACGCAGGCCGACAGCACGACGACATCAACATTAGCGGTGTTGAGCTTTTTCACATCGTCCAGCAAACGCATCGGGTCACGTCTGCCGACTTCCAGGTTGTCCGCAATCTCAAAGCAGATGCGGTCCACCACCTCAATGCCTTCGCTTTCAATATACGCCACCACCTTGTCAGTCAGCGGCTTCATGTAAGGCGCCAGCAGCGAGATTTTCCTGGCGCCCAGCTTGTGCAGGCCGTGTATCAGCGCGCCTGCGGAGGTCATGACCTTGGCATGCGAACCGTTTTCTTTGGCAATACGCAGAAAGTCAGCTTCGACCTGGCGGTGGTAGCCCAAGCCTTGCGCCATGATGGCTACCAGGCAGGCCGTGCTCATCACATCGACCCGCGCATCGGACAGCTCGGCCGCGCAGCGCAGGCCTTCCTTGTTCATGTTGGCCAACTCCTCGGGCGTGACCCGGTGCATGCGCATGCGGCTGGAGTGAAAGGTAAAGCGCTCAGGATGCAACGCCTCTCGGGCCCGCAGCATGGCCGGGATCTCCGTTTCCATGGTGGTGTTGGAACTGGGCACGATTTGCCCGATACGGTAGAGGGTGTTCATGACTTGAATTTCTGGAGTGCGTCAAGCATCTCGTGTGGAATAAGGGCGCGCTTGCGCACCTCTCGGCTGATGCAGATGGGTGAAAAACGGCCCGTGAAGACGCGCCGGCCGTCCTTTTGCAGTGCTTCTATGCAAATGTCGTAGCTGTGCTCGCGTATGGCAGAAACAGTGCAGTGCATGTCAAATTCGTCTTCGGGCCAAAGTGCCCCGTGAAACTCCATGGCCAGCCCTTTGCACGGTGTGTCCACGTTCAACTCTTTGAGCCACTCGAAGTACCGCCCTCCTCCAATCTCGTCAAAAAAATAATTGGCGGCGATCAGCATGTACTCGTTGAATTTGCCGGTATAGACCACGCCCGCCGGGTCGCAGTCGGCCCAGCGCACCCGCTTCATGACAATCAGCGGCTGGCGCGACGTCACGGCCTCGTAGCTTGTGGTCATGCCGGATGCCCGCTTTCTTCATGCTGCGCGGTTTGATTGAGCACGCCAGCTTGCTCAAACTGGGCAAACAGTTCAGGGTATTGATGTGCCAGGCGATCGTTGCTCATGCGGCCAGTTCGGGTCATGAAGGCGTGGATAAATTCAAACGGTGAGTAGCGCTGCATCCACTCGCCGATGTTTTCATACCAGAGGTAGGACTTGCGCGAGGCTGTGAGCAACTTGTCTTTGTCAGGGCCGCGCTTCAGGGCAAAATTTGCCAGCCGCTGCAGGGCTGTTGGCTCTGCGGTACCTGGAGCTGCTTCTTGCGTCAGCGCCTCGGCCAGTGCAATAGAGTCCTCCATCGCAATGCGGGTGCCCGAGCCGATCGAGAAATGTGCGCTGGTCTGCGCATCGCCAATCAGCACACAGTTACCCACCGTCCAGTGGCGGTTACGCGTGACAGGAAACTGCCGCCAGTTCGAATTGTTGGAAATCAGTTTTTCACCGTCCAGCTCGGGGGCAAATACCTGTTCGAAGAGCTGCTGGCGCTGATCATCCGTCATGGCCTGCATTCCCAGCTTGAGCCAGGTCGCATGATCGCATTCGGTGACGAAGGTGCTGCCCGTTGCGCAATAGGGGTAGTAATGTGCAACAAAGGAGCCGCCTTCATGGGTACGGAACACCAGCGCAGATTTTTCAAATACCTTGCGGGTGCCAAACCAGGCAAAGTGGTTGGTCAACAACGATCGGGTGGTGCCAAACCCTTCTTCGTGTGCGGCGCGCACCACCGAGTTAACCCCGTCTGCACCGACCACTACATCTGCATCGCCCAGCCCGAGAGGGCCAAGATCACGGGGATGGGAAATGCGCTGGCTAAAGCGCACATCGACGCCCGCTTCGACCGCGGTTTCCTGCAGCACATGGAGCAGGTCAATGCGGGCAATTGCGCCGCCTTTGGCCGGGTGGTTGATGTCAATGGGCTGCTCCTTGACATTAATGGTCTGGCAGCCGGTGAACGTCATTTTCTCGATCAGTTTTTCATAGACCTGGGGGTCTGCCGCCTGTATGCGCGCCAGGCCCGAGTCGGCCAGCACCACGCCAAAACCAAAGGTGGAATCCGCCACGTTCTGCTCGACCACGCTGACAGACCATGAAGGCTGGCGTTTTTTGACCAAAATAGCCAGGTAAAGACCTGAAGGCCCACCACCCACAATCGCGATTTTCATGCTGAGGCCTCTGCAATCGTCAGGCTGTCGTTGTCGAAGTGCGTGATGTGTCCGACAAAGCCTCCGGTCAGCGAGCCATGCCAGACCGCAGGCTTAAAGCCCAGTTCCTTTCGTTTAAAGGCCAGCACCGGGCTGCCTGATATGCGCCAGTAGCCCAGACGAGGCCCAACAACCTTGCATTCAGGCTGCTTGCGGGCATGTTCGACCAAAGGAAGAAACTCGGGCACGTTAAGAACAAAAATCGCAGGCATCAGACCACCTCTTTCATACTTTCATCATCGGCCTGCTCAAAATCCTTGGCCAATTTGGCGGCCTTGCCTGCCCAAACCTGGTCGATAGCAGTAAATGGCACTTTCTCACGTGCATTCTCCAGTTCCACGGCAGCAGCCACGGTGCGCGCCGCGTCATCAAGGTCAATCTGCTCGAAAGGCCTGACCTGCCAGGTAATCTCCAGCGAATAACCGTTGGGATCGTCAAAATAGATCGACTCGATCACCTCGTGGCGAATCTGATACGTGATGGCAATCCCGGCGGCTTCGACTTTTTGACGCGCATCCAGCAGGGCTTCACGCGAAGTGACGCGCCAGGCGGTGTGAGAAGCACGGTAACGGTAGTCGTCACGCACTTCAACAAAATCGGGCGGCGATGTGCCGATATAGTAGAAAAACGCAATCGTGCTGCCATTGCCGCTGTCAAAGAAAAAATGCAGAAAGTCTGCATGGTCTTCGGGCCCCCAGCCGCGGGCCGAAATGGCATGAACCAGCGGAAGACCCAGCAGGTCGCGGTAGAAGTGAACGGTCTCAGCCAGCTTCCAGGTAGGACGCGCCGTATGGTGCACCCCGGTAATAGGAATGGTTTTGGACGGGATCATGGTAGTTTCCTTCGCTTGAGTTAACTTAAGGCCTGGGCGGCATGCTCTGCTGCCAGTTTTTGCACAATCATTTCTTTGAGTTTGGGCTTACTCAGCTTGCCGGCATTGGTCAAAGGCAATTCAGATAGCACTTCAATGCGCTCTGGCCACTTGAATTTAGCTAGGCCTTGCTCCTGCAGAAAAGCACCCAACTCTGCAACGGTTGGCCCCTGCATACCCTCACGCAAGGTGATGAAGGCGCATATGCGCTCGCCGTATGCCTTGTCAGGCATGCCGATGACGGCCGCTGAAGTGATTGCTGGGTGGCGGCTAACCATCAGTTCCACTTCTTCGCTGTTGACCTTTTCACCGCCGCGGTCGACCACATCCTTGGTGCGTCCACGGAACTGGTAGTAACGCTTGCCGCCTATGTCGCGAAACAGCATCAAATCGCCGGAGCGGTACATGCCGGTACTGGTGAAGGTCTGTGCGTTGCGCTCGGCTGCGTCGTAGTAGCCGTGTATGGTGTACGGGCCTGCAAATGCGCACTCGCCTTCAACGCCCGCTTCGGTGATTTCTTCTTCAGTACCGGTCTTGAAAAGCTTGACCTGGTCATGGCTGGACACCGGGATTCCCACCATGAAATCCTTGACTTCCTGTGGGTCACTCTCGCGCGTGAGCATGATCACGCCTTCCGTCATGCCAAAAATATGGTGGACAGGCGCACGCAGCAGTTGCCGCAAAGCCGGTGCATTGTTGGCGCTGATGACGCCGCGAAGTTTGTCCAAAGGCAGCTTGCCCGATTCCATCGCAGACTTCAGCCTGTCCGCAATCGGCCCTGCAACGACTGTCCAGGTCGGCTCGCAGCGCCTGAAAATGTCGCCCAGTGCTTCAGGCGCAAGGCTGGCCGCCACCGCCACAGTGCCCCCTGTGAGGAGGAAAGGGCCAAAGCAGCAACCCATGTTGAGGTTGTGCATCATTGGGAGCGGCATGAAGAGGCAGTCATCAGACGCGTAGCCGCAAAAGTCGGCCACCGCGCGCATGTTGTAGATGTATTCGTTGTGAAAACGCGGGATGATTTTTGGAACCCCCGTCGTGCCGCCTGAAAGCTGGAACACGGCAACCTGAAAAGGGTCGACCTCAACCTGCGCCAGCATTAGGTGAGCCTCCTCAGCCGTGATCGAGGCGATCAACTCACGCAAATGGCTGGCCTTGCCGCGGCGCTCGCCGCGCGCTTGCACTGTCCACTGCATGCTGGGGATGCTTGCACGTATCCGCTCTGCAAATGCCACATCATCGAACTTGGCGTCGTCGCCTTGCACAAAGTGCATACGCGCGGCCGCGTGCTTGCCGAGATAGCCGATCTCACTCTCGCGATGCGCTGCCAGTGTGCAAACGGGAATCAGCCCGGCTTTCAGGCATGCAATAAAACCGAACACCAGCTCATTGCAGTTGCCCAGCTGAAAGACAACCCGGTCCAGCGGCTCCAGGCCCATACGCAGGAACGCAGCGCCAAGCCGATCCGTGATTGCATCTAGTTCAGCATAGGTGACTTCTGCGTCAGTGCCTCGCAGTGCCAAGCTTGACGCATGCTGCGCGAAAGAGGCACGGAACGCCTGGGCCATAGTCTCGCGCGTGAGAATTCCAGCTTCCAGGTAACGAGTAAGGTTTGAGGTAGGCGCGTAGACCACCCCGGGCAGTGGTTCACGCACCTGGGTTTGAAGGGTAGCTGACATGTGGTGTCCTGTAATAAAGAGCTAGGGCGGTTACTCGGGCTGCAAGCCCAATGTGCGAATTACCCCGCCAAACAGCGCCGTTTCGCTCTTTACAAAATTTTGCGCGTCGGCCACGCTGCCTGGGGTGATGTAGGTGCCGAATTCACGAAATTTGCTTATCACATCGGGTTGCTGCAAGGCAGCGTTGACCTCAACGTTCAGCCGCTGCAGCACTGCAGCAGGCGTACCCTTGGGCGCTTGCATGCTGAACCAGCCATAGACATTCAGGCCAGGCTCGGTTTTGTTCGCCAGAGGAATACCTTCTAGCCCTGGCAGTTCAGTTTCCGACGCGACTGCCAGCGCGCGCAAGCGACCGGATTTGACCAATTGGATCAGCGGACCCGCGCCGTCAACGTAAAACGCGATATCGCCGCCCACGACGGCCTGCACACCTTGGCCGGTGTTGGCAAAGGACACCTGTTGAAATTTGGCAGCTGACTTGATGCCAACCAGTTCAGCGGCAAGGTGCGGAATGGAAGTGCGCGTAGGGTTGCCTATTGCTACCTGTTCAGGTTTGACTTTGGCCATGGCAATCGCGTCCGGCAGATTCTTCGCCGGGTTGGCTGCGTTGGTCACAAACAGCATGGGTGTCTTTCCTACGACGGCAAAGGTTTCGAAATCGCGCTCGATGTCGTACTTGGCTTCCTTGTACGTGAAGGGCGTGACCACGACCACTGCGGCCTGAGGAATCGCAAGCGTGTAGCCGTCAGGCGGCGCTGACTTCAGCATAGCCATGGCGACAATGCCTCCAGCGCCAGGACGGTTGTCAATCACCACTGGCTGTCCAAGCTGCTTGCTCAGCTTGTCGCCAATGATGCGTGCAATCAGATCGGGCGCAGAACCGGCAGGAGCGGCCACCAGCAAGCGAATCTGCTTTTGCGGCCACGTCGCCGTTTGCGCTGCAGCGTTGAAGGCCGCCGTTCCGCAAAGCGCAGCGGCCAGCGTCAGCTTGAACAAGGCTTTGAAAGGCATGTTTGTCTCCGATACTTATGGTGGGGTCATGCAGGACAGAAAAAAATGGATGGATCTGTTCGCGTTTCAGATTACGGGCGCGTCACGCAGCCACTGCTGGACTAGGCGGCCGGCCACAATCTGGCCAGATTCTTCACCCTCCCCGAGGGCCTGGCCGTGGTGGTTTCCGCGAACCTTTTCTGACCGCTTGTTGGCAGAGCCTATGGATTGGTAAATGGCTGCCATGTCAGTCGGGAACGCCGCCTGGTCGCCCGTGTACTCGATAACCAGTGACGGAAGCACCAGTTCGGCGCCGCATCTTTCAAAGCTCGCATTCGAGGTGATGCCCGACCAGGTGGACAGCCAGGACTCTGGCGTGACCATGCGCGCAAAACCCACGCTGCCGAGATTGGACGCAAAGGGGTCGCGTCCCCAGAGCGTGCCGACTTCCCGGTCCGACGGGTCAATGGATAGATCCCAGCAGCGCAGGTCGGCATCGGTGTGCCAGATCTGAAATATCTGCGTATGCGCCGCAACGCGTCTTGTGGCAGCCGATGCCCCGCCCTCCTTGACCTGCTTGCGTGCCGCATTGCGAACAGCCAGCATTTCCTTGGCCTGCGCATCGAGCCGTTCGACGCGAGCCCGCTGGGCTGCGTGGTAACAGGTGACAAAGTCAGATCCATACTTGGACGAACTAGGAGCAGGCACAAAACCGTTGGCTGCATCAAACGGGTCCAGCGTGCTGTCCACCGACAGCGGATCGCCTTCGTCTGTGACTGACGGGTCAATGCCGTTCATCAGGAGTTTGCCCTGGCCGGGATGCGGCGAGACAAAGATCAAATCGCTTGGCGCCGGCATGTCTGCCGCGGCTAATTTGACGGGCCGCCCGCTGGGGGAATGAGTAATTCGCTTTTCGGGGGCACGCAAGGCTTGTTGCGCATAAAAAGCGTAAAGCCCAGCGCCACCGGAATTGCCCAGCAGCACGATGCGCGTGAAACCCAGACTTTGCAAGTGCACCATGCCGGCAGCAACGTCCAGAATGGCCAGTTCGTGTTCAAGGCGCAGGTCGGTGCCAATGGATCGCGGTGCTTGAACCCAGGCTGCGCAGCCGGCGTCGAGCACATCGGGTACGAGATAGGGAGTGCCGGTGAATTCACGGGGGTGCATTAGGCAGACGACGGTTTTTTCATGCCCGGTCTGACTGTAGAGCAGACCCAGCGTGCGCTGGTCGTCGGCCGTGCGCAGACTGTAGGGCATGGCGCGAAAAGGTCGGTCCATGCGAGCAGGGTTCCAGCCTGCGCCGCGTAAACCTGCGGTAATCTTGCCTTTATGAATGTCTGCCACTGATTGCTCCAGATAGAATTGAGACAGTCACAATTAAACAATTGTGAGCCTAACAATTAAATAAGGAAAAACCCTTAGATGTCTAAATCTGCCCGCCACACTGATGCCAAGCCCGAAGCCGCCATAGGAAAAGACTTAAAGGCCGCACCGACGCTGGCTTTGGCCGCAGTGGACGGTCAAGCGCGAAAACGCGGCCGGCCAAAGCTGGGGGTGCGAACAGATAGCAGCGCGCCCGCCCTATCACGCGAGCACATCCTGGAGCGCGCCACCGCCCTTGCCAAAGTTGAGCCCTTAGGTGAAATTTCGATGGTTGGCCTGGCAAAGGAGCTGGGCGTGGCGCCCACGTTGATCCACTACTACATCGGCAGCCGCGATGACCTGATCTCAGGGGTGGCGAACCGCTACTTCAAGGAGCGCGTGTCTCGCCTGCAGCCCCTCACAGGCAACTGGAAGGAGGACCTCCAGCGTGAAGCGACGCAGTCTTTCAAGATGGGAATTGAATACGGCGGCGTGCTGCGCTACATGATGTCGCACAACCGCTTTCGCGTGTTTCAGCAAGTCAGTGCAGGCGAGACGGATTACGGAGTGTTGTACCTGGATCGCATGGCATCGATATTTAAGAACGCCGGCTTCACACGGCAGCAATCTGCCCTTGGCTTTCACCTTCTGTCGCAGTATGTGATGTCGTCATCTTATGCGGAGGTCAGCCGCCAGTTGCCCGGTTTTCATGAAGCATACATACGACACAACATTGACTCGTATCCCGAGTCGGAGCTGTGCGGTGCACGCTATTTTGCTGAAGCCTTTTCCACGCTTGATTCTAAAACGTCATTTCCTGAAGGACTCAAACTGCTTATCGGTAGCTTTGAGACGTGGCTGAAATAAATATGCCTTTCAAAACCTAGAAATTCTTCTGTGTGCGTCTAGCTGAGAGGTATGACAAAAACCCTCGTAGCCGACGAACTTTGGTCCATTGTCCAGTCGCTGCTGCCTGCCGAGCAGCCCAAACCCAAGGGCGGACGTCCTCGGGTATCGAACCGCGCGGCGCTCACCGGCATCCTTTTTGTATTGCGCTCAGGCATTCCATGGGAGATGCTGCCGTAGGAGAAAAAGCTGCGGCTCGGGCGTGACATGCTGGCGCCGACTGCGCGATTGGCAAGAAGCCGGGGTATGGGAGCAATTACATCAGGAGTTGCTGCAGCGCCTGCATCAAGCACAACGTATCGACTGGAGCCGGGCGCTGCATGGACAGCGCGTCCATCCCGGCAAAAAAAGGGGGTGCGGCCACAGGCCCGAATCCGACTGACCGAGGCAAGGCAGGAACAAAGCGCCACCTGCTGACCGACCGACGCGGTCTGCCGTTGGCCTTTTTGCTGACGGGCGCGAACGTGCATGACAGCGTGCCGTTGGCCGAACTGCTCAATACGGTGGTGCCTGTCAAAGGCAGACCTGGAAAGCCTCGCCAGAGGCCGGGCAAACTGCACGCCGACAAAGCATACGACCATCGGCGCTGTCGCCGGGCTTGCCGCCAGCGCGGCATCGAGCCGCGCATTGCCCGCCGAGGCGTGGAAAGTAGTGAGCGGCTCGGCCGTCACCGCTGGGTAGTCGAGCGCACTTTGGATTGTGGGCTGTATAGGAATCACGATGCATCCATGAAACGCTTTGGCCGAACTTTGTAAAGATACCCAACTTGAGTTACACAAAGCAAGATTACTTGCATTACCCATACGGGGCTTCGAAGTAATGCGCTGACGTCTGTGAATGACTATAAATCCTTATAAATCAAAGGCTTAAATCCCTCGTCGTGCCTCGGACGAAGATTATGGCCGCGTGTTTCATAAGGCATTGATTTCAAAAACCAATCCTTGAAAATCGTTGCTGAACTGACGATTTTGGCAATTCACATATGAATTGACTGCGCAATACAAAGCCAAGTAATGCTTAAAGAACTACAAATGACCCGGGCTGCGCTGGCAGCCCTATTTTTTACGCTCTGCCTGGGAGCCCTGCAGATGGCCCAGGCCATGCCGGCCAATCCGATGCCGATCCAGCTCGAGCAACCTGATGGCACGAAGATCGAAGTGGTCATGCGGGGCGATGAGTTTCAAGGATGGATGGAAACGAGCGACGGCTTCACCATTGTCAAAAACCCCTACTCCCGGTTTTATGAATATGCCCAGCAGGGCTTGAGCGGCGATTTGCTCCCTTCTGGCTTTGTAGTGTCTGCAGCTGTCCGCTCCCAACTCGGGGGCAGAGGGTTGATGCCGCGCAAGGCGCTTCGCCCGCAGGGCCATGCTGGCCTGCGAAACTACCAGGAGGAGTTTCTAAATAGCACCAATAAGGCAAGACGATCGAGCACCTTGTCCCAGCGCAGTGCAACCGTAGCTGCAGCCTCAACCGACCTTCCCTTAAGCGGCATATGGGCGCCAATACCGATCTCGGGGCCGAAAAAAATACTGCTGGTGCTTGTCAATTTCGAGGACAGCAAATTGAGCTTTGGCGCGCCCGCCTACTGGAGCAATACGGTTCACAACGCTACGGGAGCCTCGGTCGCCAAGTATTTCCGTGAAAATTCATCCAACGCCGTCTCCATCGTGCCCGTTGCCCACACGCAGGCCACAAGCCCTGCTGGCGTCGTCACTGTGTCCCTTCCTCAGAGGCATCCGAACTATGGCAACAACTTTGTCTATGAAGTGGAAAGGGCCTGGATCAGCAACGCCCTGGCAGAAGCCGCGCGCTACGTCAACTTCCCTTCGCTCGATGCCAATGGCGATGGAACGATTGAGGTCGATGAAACGCTGATTTATTTTGTCCTGGCCGGCTATGAAAGCGCTGCAGGGCATGGAACGCCTTCCATTTGGGCGCATGCCTGGGGCGGGCCCAATGTGTCTGTCAGTGGAAAAGTGGTACACCACTGGGCGCTCAATGGGGAAATGTTCGATGCCACCCACCGCATGCCGATGGGCGTGATCGCCCACGAGATGGGCCACGCCATGGGCGGGCTGCCTGACCTGTATGACCCGTCCGGCACCAACTCGGGTCTGGGTATCTTCAGTCTCATGGCTAACGGGGCGTGGGGCGCTCGAGCTGGCGAGATAAGCGGCACGACACCGGTCAACCTGGACGCGTGGAGCCGACAGTACCTGGGCTGGTCCAGCCCCCAAGCGCCCACCAGCAATGGCGCGGTGACTTTTGCCAGCCCGCTTTCGAGCCGCAGCGCATCGGTCATGCTGATGAACCGCGCTCGCAGTACCAGCGAATACTGGCTGGTTG
>JAQGNK010000167.1 GCA_028291905.1 Polaromonas sp. | reverse complement strand
CTGGGGCAGACCGGCATCGGGCTGAAGGACCACAGCAGCCTGGCCCTGGCCGGCAGCGCCGGGCTGCCTGAATAAAGTCAGCCACCGATGGCCAACGGCAGGCGCCTGACTGCCGCTGGCTGCGGGGTGCCCATGGCGCTGCACAGCTTCTTTTCAGGCTGCCGCGAAATCACCTTGGCGTTCAATGAAGGCCTGCCAGGCTGCAATCTGCTCCTGAATTAATAGCTGCTTGCGTAGGCAGAAACTGCGCCAAAGGGCTATTTGATGCTTGAAACCGGTTTGCCGCCCGCAACCGATGGGCTTTAGGGTTTCCACGAGCAGCATTTAGGCTATAGCTGCTATGCCGCCTGGCGAAACAAGGCTACGCTATTTCCCTTTCTAATTCATCCCGGCAGTCCGTTGCCGTGAATGCCGTAGTGCGGCACCGATTGCAGCTTCGGGCCTGCCCTGGGAATGAACCAGAAATAAAACAAGCCAGCCGCAGCGCCAGCAGGGGCAACTGGTTCTTAGCCAAAAACTACACAGGAGACAACATGAAAACCAGCCTCAAATCCCTTGTCGGCAGCATCGCGCTTTGCGCCGCGGCCTTCGCCACGGCCCAGCCGGTCCCGATTTTCGGACTGGTCGAGCTCAGCGGCACCGGCGCCACGTCCGGCAGCAATTTTGACAACGGCGTCAAGCTGGCGGTCAAAGAAATCAACGCGTCCGGCGGCATTCTCGGGCGCAAGGTCAACTACCTGTCGATGGACACCCAGTCCAATCCGGGGGTGGCCAAGGCGCTGGCGCAAAAAGCCGTGGACCAGGAGGCCTATGTGGTCATGGGGCCGGTGTTTTCAGGCTCCATCATGGTCAGCATGGCCGAGACGCGCCGCGCCGAGATTCCCAATTTCACCGGCGGCGAGGCGGCCTCGATCACCCAGCAGGGCAATCCTTACGTCTTCCGCACGTCGTTCACCCAGGCGACCGCCATGCCGAAGGTCGCGCTCTATATTCGCGACACGGTCAAGGCCAAGACGGTCGATGTGATCTATGTGAACAATGACTTCGGCAAGGGCGGGCTGGACCTGATCAAGAAAGAGCTGGAGGCTCGCGGCGTCAAGGTGGCCAACAGCATTTCCACCGAACCCGGCCAGGTCGATTTCAGCTCGCCGGTGCTCAAGGCCAAGCAATCGGGCAGCGATGCGGTGTTTGTCTACAGCAACGAAGAGGAATCGGCCCGCGCCCTGCGCGAACTGCGCAAGCAGGGCTATGCCAAGCCGATCATCGGCGAAACCGTACTGACCAGCCAGAAGGTGATCGAGCTGGCCGGCGAAGCGGCCAACGGCGCGGTGGCGCATGTGGGCCTGACCGCCGATGCGCCGCAGCCGCTGATCAAGAAATTCAGCGACGCCTTCCAGGCCGAATACAAGGTCAAGTCGGACCACAACGGCCTGAAGGGCTACAGCGGCATGTACATCGTCAAGGCGGTGACCGAGAAAGTCGGCAAGTTCGACCCCAAGGCCTTTGCCGCCGCCATGAAGGGCGTGTCGCTGTCGGTCAAGGACCATCCGGGCATCCTGATGGATGTGAGCTTTGACCAGAATGGCGACCTGGACCGGGAAAGCTACATGACCAAGGTGGAAAATAGCAAGCAGGTCATCAGCGCCGTGCTGCCGCCGATCGGCCGCAAATAACAACTTCATCAAAAAGATTCATTTATGAGTGACAAAAAATTCGGCCTGGCCGGCGTCATGGGCTGGCCGGTGGCGCATTCGCGCTCCCCGGCGCTGCATGGCTACTGGCTGAAAAAATATGATCTGCTGGGTGCCTATGTTCAATTGCCGGTCGTGCCCGGGCAGCTGGGCGTGGCCCTGCCCGGCCTGGCCGCGCTGGGCTTTCGGGGCTGCAACGTGACCATTCCGCACAAGGTCGAGGCGATGAAGCTGGTGCAGGCGCTCGATCCGGTGGCCCGGCGCATGGGCGCGCTCAACACCATCGTGGTGCAGCCCGACGGCTCGCTCAAGGGCTTCAACAACGACGGCTTCGGCTACATCCAGAGCCTGCTCGATGCCCAGCCCGACTGGCGCGCCGATGCCGGCCCGATCACCGTGCTGGGCGCCGGCGGCGCGGCGCGGGCCGTGGTGCTGAGCCTGGCCGAGCGCGGCGCGCGCGAGATCCGGCTGCTCAACCGCTCGCAGGACAAGGCGCAGGCGCTGGCCGACGAGTTCGGCGGCCCGGTGCAGGTGCTGCCGTGGGCGGCGCGGCACGAGGCGCTCGAAAGCGCGGCGCTGCTGGTCAACACCACCAGCCAGGGCATGCACGGCAACCCGGCGCTGGACCTTGACCTGGCCCGGTTGCCCGTCCAGGCGCTGGTGTCGGACGTGATCTATGTGCCGCTGGAAACCCCGCTGCTGGCCGCTGCCCGCCTGCGCGGCAACCCGACGGTCAATGGCCTGGGCATGCTGCTCAACCAGGCCCGGCCCGCCTTCAACGCCTGGTTCGGCGTGATGCCCGAGATCACGCCCGAGCTGCGCCGCGCCATCGAAGCCACGCTGTAAATGGCGGCCGATTTCCAAATCTACGCCCAGCCCAAGGTGGACTGCCACTGCCATGTGCTGGACCCGGCGCGGTTTGCCTACGCGCCCGATACAGCCTACCGGCCGGCCGGCCAGGAAACCGGGTCGGCCGCGTACTTCGCGCAGGTGCTGGAGAGCCATGGCGTCAGGCATGCCCTGCTGGTCGGCCCCAACTCGGGCTACGGCATGGACAACCGCTGCCTGCTCGATGCGATTGCGCAGGGCCAGGGCCGGTTCAAGGGCATTGCGGTGCTGCCGAGCGATGCGCCGCTGCCCCAGCTGCAGGAACTCAAGGCTCAGGGCATCGTCGGCGTCGCGTTCAACTTCGCCTTGCACGGGCTTGATCACTACGCCGACATCGGCCCGTTGCTCGAACGCCTGGCCGCGCTGGACATGTTCGCCCAGGTGCAGGTCGAGCACGACCAGCTGGCGGCGCTGGCGCCCCGGCTGGAGGGTTGCGGCGCCCGGGTGCTGGTGGACCACTGCGGCCGGCCTGCGATTGACGGCGGCATCTCGGCGCCGGGCTTTGCCGCCCTGCTGCGCCTGGCCGGCAACGGCCGGACCACCGTCAAGCTGTCAGGCTTCTACAAGTTTTCAAAAACCGGCTATCCGTTCACCGACACGCTGGCGCATACCCGCGCCCTGCTGGAAGCCTTCGGCCCGGACCAGTGCGTCTGGGCGTCGGACTGGCCTTTTTTGCGGGCGACTAGCCGGCAGGACTACGGCGCCCTGCTGCAGCAGCTGGCGCAGGCCATGCCGGATGCGGACACGCGGGACGCTATTTTTTGGCGCACGCCGGTGCGGCTGTTCGGGTTCGGGCAGGGCTGAGTTCTGTTTTTGCATGGCTCCTTCCCTTTCTGGCTACCGTATGCACACATCTTTTCTGGGCGTGCTGCTCTTGCTCCTTCCCCCGCGGGGGGAAGGCTGGGATGGGGGCTGACGGTCGTCAACTACCAAACGCGGGATTTTTTACATGCTGGCTTGAGGCATTCCGGCTGCCAGGAAATTGACGGGAAACGGAGTCGGGGAGGCCCCCATCCCCGCCTTCCCCAGCGGGGGAAGGGGTAAAGCGGATTCAGACGCCGTAGCGACCTGAATGGTTATTTTTTACATCAAACAGGCCTTTGGCGCAGGCAGCTCCTGCGCAAATAGCTATGAATTCAGTAGCATTCAAGCCGCTGGCGTGGCATCCCGCAGCAGCAGGGCCTGGCTGTAGTCCAGGAATTCATCCAGGTGCTTTTCAATGATGGCGACCATGATGGGCAGCTGCAGGCTCTGGTCATCATGCACCGCGATATTGCGAAAGCCGACCATGCGCTTGAGGTCATCGGCCAGCGGCGCGGGTATCCAGCCGGCCTGCGCCAGCAGCGCGAACACGTCGCGGGCGCTTTGCGGCAGTCCCAGCCTTTCCCGGCGAATCAGGTGCTGTGGCCCATGTCCAGCGCGGCCTCGCAGGCGCGCTGGATATTCAGGATGGCGGCATCCTGGCGCGTGAAATCGGTGGCGAAGGTGGCTAGGTCGCGGCCATATTCCTCGCGCGCCCGCCGCACGCAGCGCTCGATGCTGGCGGCCTTGTTGAGCAGCACCTCATCTGCCATGAATGCTTCCCCTTTTTTGGATGTCGTCCAGCAAGCCGGCCCTGGCGGCATCAAGCGTGGTTTTCTCGCTCAGGATGGTGGCCTCGTACAGGCCGGCCTGCGCATCCCCGGCCCACCAGCGCTGGCCGGTGGTGAGGACCTGGTGCTGCATCACGGTGGACGCGGCCCGCAGGTCGAGCAAATCGACCGGGCAGCCCGCCGCGTCGGCCAGTTCGCCCGACAGCGCCCACAGCGCCAGCGGGTCGGCGTAGCCGGCCACCAGCACCGCCAGGTCAAGGTCGCTGTCGGCCCCGGCCGTGCCCTGGACGCGGCTGCCGAAGGCGTAGATCGCCAGCAGCTCCGGGATGGCGGCCTGGTTCATTCGGCCATGGCGGCAAACGGCACGCGCGGCGCCACCGCGCACATCAGCTCGTAGCCCACCGTGCCGGCGGCCTGCGCCACCTCGTCGATGGGCAGCACGGCGCCGCCGGCGGCACGGCCCCAGAGCGTGACCTCGCTGCCCATGCCGGCCTTGGGCACCGGGGTCAGATCGACCGTGATCATGTCCATGCTGACCCGGCCCACCATGCGCGTGCGCACCCCGTTCACCAGCACCGGCGTGCCGGTGCCGCAGTGGCGCGGATATCCGTCGGCGTAGCCGCAGGCGACCACGCCGATGCGCATCGGCTCCGTGGCCGCAAAGCTGGAGCCGTAACCCACCGTGTCGCCAGGCTTTAGCTGCTGCAAGCCGATGATCCGGGACGCCAGCGTCATCGTCGGCTGCAAGTCCCAGTCTCCAGCGCCGTGCAGCGGAAAGTCGGGCGCGCTGCCGTAGAGCACGATGCCGGGCCGCACCCAGTCGGAGCGGCCCGCCAGCACATCGCCGTGGCGCAGGATGGCCGCGCTGTTGCTGAGCGTGCGCTCGCCCGGCAGGTCGTGCGTCGCCGCGTCGAATATCTCAAGCTGCGCGGCTATGCCCCTGGGGCCGTCGGCGTCGGGGAAGTGCTGCATCAGCGAGATTTCCTCGACCTGCGGCAGGGCATTGAGGCGCGTCCAGGCGGCGCGAAAACGCTCGGGCGCAAAGCCCAGCCGGTTCATGCCGGTGTTCATCTTCAGGAACACCCGGTGCGGCAGCTGCGTCTTGTGGGCGGCGAGCTGCTCGATCTGCTCGTTGCAGTGGATGGTGTGCCACAGGCCCAGGCGCGAGCACAGCTCCAGATCGCGTGCCTCGAAGCAGCCCTCCAACAGCAGGATCGGGCCGCGCCAGTCGAGCGCGCGCAGCCGCTGGGCCTCGGCCAGGTCCAGCAGCGCAAAGCCGTCGGCGCTGCGCAGCGCATCGAAGACGCGCTCGATGCCGTGGCCGTAGGCATTGGCCTTGACGATGGCCCAGACGCGGGCGTCAGGCGCTGCGGCGCGCACGCGCGCCAGGTTGTGGCTCAGCGCCGTGGGGTGAACGGTGGCAAGAATGGGGCGTGGCATGGGCGCAATGAAATTGGAGTGAACGGTTGGGTTGGCCGGTTGGCTGGGCGGGCGCCATCAGCTTAACAAACAGCCTGGGGCGGCGCATGGATTTCAAAAGGGAGCCCCATGCTATAAACGGCGATATTTTGGAGACATTCACCTTCTATCTTGAGCCATCGGGCCAGCCGGTGCATTTTTTTACGGTGATCAATACAGTTCAATGAAGCGCGGTTTTTACACCATCATGGCAGCCCAGTTTTTCAGCTCGCTGGCTGACAACGCGCTATTTGTAGCCGCCGTGGAACTGCTCAAGACCAATGGCGCGCCGAAATGGCAGCCGGCGGCGCTGGTGCCGATGTTTGCCCTGTTCTACGTGATCCTGGCGCCTTTCGTCGGCGCCTATGCCGACGCCCGGCCCAAGGGCAATGTCATGTTCGTCAGCAACGCCATCAAGGTGGTGGGCTGCCTGATGATGCTGTTCGGCTCGCATCCGCTGCTGGCCTACGCCATCGTGGGCCTGGGCGCGGCGGCTTATTCGCCGGCCAAGTACGGCATCCTGACCGAGCTGCTGCCAGCCTCGCAATTGGTCAAGGCCAACGGCTGGATCGAGGGCCTCACGATTTCCTCCATCATCCTGGGCGTGCTGCTGGGCGGCCAGCTGGTCGGCCATACGATTTCCCAGCATCTGCTGGCGTTTGACCTGCCGCTCGTCACCACCGGCATCGACACTCCGCCCGAAGCGGCGATCTCGCTGCTGATCCTGCTCTACATCATTGGCGCCTGGTTCAACCTGCGCATCCCCAGCACCGGGGTTGAAATGCGGCCCATGCCGCGCAACAAGTTCGAGCTGCTGCCCGATTTCTGGAACTGCAACGCGGCGCTGTGGCGCGACAAGCTGGGCCAGATCTCGCTGGCGACCACCACGCTGTTCTGGGGCGTCTCGGGCAACCTGCGCTACATCGTGCTGGCCTGGAGCGCGGCGGCGCTGGGCTACAGCACCACGCAGGCCTCCAGCCTGGTCGGCGTGGTGGCGATTGGCACGGCGGTCGGCGCCATTCTGGCGTCGATGCGGATGCGGCTGGACCAGGCGACCAAGGTGATGCCGCTGGGCATTGCCATGGGCGTGCTGGTGATCCTGATGAACTTCATCAGCAATGTCTGGGTCGCCGCGCCCTACCTGATCCTGCTGGGCGGCCTGGGCGGCTTTCTGGTGGTGCCGATGAATGCGCTGCTGCAGCACCGGGGCCACAACCTGATGGGCGCGGGCCGCTCGATAGCGGTGCAGAACTTCAACGAGCAGGCCTGCATCCTGAGCCTGGGCGCGGGCTACAGCCTGTCCACCGCCATGGGCATGTCGGCCTTTGGCGCCATCACCGCCTTTGGCGTGGTGGTGGCCGGCTTCATGTGGATCATCCAGCGCTGGCACCAGAGCAACACCGTCAAGTACAAGCTGCAGCTCGACCACCTGATGAGCATCGCCCGCAGCGACAAATCGCACTGATGGCAGGGTTGCAGGCCACTGGCGCCGCCAGGGTGCCGACGGCCGCGCTGGCGGCCGGGGCGCTGGTGCTCAATGCCTTGGTCTGGGGCGTTTCCTGGTGGCCGTTTCGCGCGCTGCAGGGCCATGGCCTGCATCCCTTGTGGGCCACGGCGCTGATCTACCTGATGATCGCCGCCGGGCTGCTGATCCTGCATTTCAAGGCCTGGCGTGGCCTGGCCGCGCATCCGCAGCTCTGGCTGATGGGGCTGGCGGCGGGCCTGACGAATGTGGGTTTCAACTGGGCCGTGACCCTGGGCGATGTGGTGCGGGTGGTGCTGCTGTTCTACCTGATGCCGGCCTGGTCGGTGCTGGTGGCCTGGGCTGTGCTGGACGAAAAGCCGACGCTGGCGTCGCTGGCCCGGCTGCTGCTGGCCATGGCGGGCGTGCTGATCGTGCTGAAAACCCCTGATTCGCCCTGGCCGCTGCCACAGGGCGCCGCCGACTGGCTGGCGATTGCCGGCGGTTTCAGCTTTGCGGTGACCAATTCCCTGCTGCGCAAATACGGCCACACGCCCGGCGCCTCGCGCATGCTGGCCATGTTCGGCGGCAGCGGCCTGCTGGCGGCGCTGGCCGGGCTGCTGGGCATGGCGCTGCAGGTGGTGCCCGCCCCGGCGCTTGAGCCCGGCGGCCTGCCGGTGCTGCTCGGCCTGGGCCTGGCGTTCATGGCCAGCAACGCGGCGCTGCAGTATGGCGCGGCGCGGCTGGCGGCCGGCACGACGGCCATTGTGATGCTGACCGAGATCGTCTTTGCCAGCGTGTCGTCGGCGCTGATGGAGGCGGCCCAGTTCAGCCCGCGCATCCTGGTGGGCGGCGGCCTGATCGTGCTGGCCTCGCTCATGGCGGCTTTGGCGCCTGCGGCCAAAAAAGACTGAATGAGTGCAAAATCACTTGCCGCGCATCGCCATATTTCCGTCAGGAGAGTTTTTCATGAGCACCAGCACCGCCAGCATCTACGACTTCCAGGCCCGCCAGATCAACGGCCAGGACATTGACCTGTCGGCCTTCAAGGGCAAGGTCATGCTGATCGTCAACACCGCCAGCGCCTGCGGCTTCACGCCCCAGTTCGGCGGGCTGGAGGAGTTGCACAAGGCCTATGCCGGCAAGGGGCTGGCGGTGCTGGGCTTTCCGTGCAACCAGTTCGGCGCACAGGACCCCGGCCCCGACAGCGAGATCGCCAGCTTTTGCCAGGTCAACTACGGCGTGAGCTTTCCGATGATGTCCAAGGTCGAGGTCAGCGGCCCGGCCGCGCATCCGCTGTACAAGTGGCTGACGGCCGAGGCGCCCGGCCTGCTCGGCAGCAAGGCCATCAAATGGAACTTCACCAAGTTCCTGGTCGGCAAGGACGGCCGGGTCATCAAGCGCTATGCGCCGCTGGACAAGCCGGCCGGCCTGGCCCGCGACATCGAAGCGGCGCTGGCGGCCTGAGAGTGCACCGGCCATGCCCACGGCTCTGCTCAATGCGCTGATCGTTTTCGCCACCGTGGCGGGCATGGAGGTGTTCGCCTGGGCGGCGCACAAATACGTGATGCACGGCTGGGGCTGGGGCTGGCACCGGTCGCACCATGAGGCGCGCAGCGGGTGGTTCGAGCGCAACGACTGGTATGCGGCGGTGTTTGCCGGCGTGGCGATTGCCCTGATCGCCCTGGGCACCAGAGGCCTGTGGCCGCTGCAGTGGATCGGCGCCGGCATGACGCTGTACGGCCTGCTGTACTTCGTGGCGCACGACGGCCTGGTGCACCAGCGCTGGCCGCTGCGCTGGGTGCCGCGCACCGGCTACCTCAAGCGCCTGTACCAGGCGCACCGGCTGCACCATGCGGTGCACGGGCCGCACGGCTGCGTCTCGTTCGGTTTTCTGTGGGCGCCCTCGCCCGCCGCGCTGAAGCGCCAGCTGCAGGCCCGGCGCGGCGCGAAGCCGCCGGCCAGGGCGGAATCAGCCTGACGGAAAACTGCCGCCTGGCTGATTTTTTGCTATTTTTTCAATAGCTGCCTGCGCAGGCAGTGTCTGCGCTAAAGCCATTTTTACCTGATTGGCTACGTGGCTCAGATAGGCAGTGCCCCGCGTCATTCCGCGAAGGCGGGAGTCCAGCCGGTATTGGGCATGTGGCGCTGGATTCGCGCCTTCGCGGAATGACGGGTTTTATTGTCCGGGGCAAGTAGCTACTCAGGATTTTTTACCTGATTCATCGTAATTACTAAAAGCACCATGGCGCCCGAACCCGCTTTGCTCCTTCCCCCAGCGGGGGCCAGCGTATGCACGTATCTTTTCAGGGCGCGCTGCTGCCGGCCCCTTCCCCGCTGGGAAAGGCCGGGATGAGGCCGGCGGTCGTCAACTCCCAAAAGCGGGATTTTCATGCTGACTTGAGGCGTTCCGGCTGCCAGAAAACCGGCGGAAAACGCAGTTGGTGAAACCCCCATCCCCGCCTTCCCCAGCGGGGAAGCGCAAAACCGGACACGACAAAATGTGTGCATGTGGTAGCCGTCGGGAAGGGAAAACACGGGAGTGGAAAATTTACGAGATTGAGTATGAAAAATGGGATTGCTAAATAGGTATTGAATTTCATTAAGTTTTGCTTTATGACATGCAGCCATGTCAATCCAATGCACTGCCTGCGCAAGCGAGCAATGGGTCAAAAACGGGCGCAGCCGCCACGGGCACCAGCGCTACCGGTGTAAAAGCTGCGGCGTCACGTTTGGCGAGGTGGACCGCCGGCTCGTGCCCGAAGCACTCAAGCAAAGCGCCTTGGCGCACTACGCCGAAGGCGTGGGGCTGCGCGCGACCGAGCGCCTGGTGGGCGTGAGCCACAACGCCGTGATGAACTGGGTCCGCGAGGAGGTCGCCGGCAAGGCGCTGGCGCGCATCGAGGCGAGCGAGATCGAGTTTGTCGAGGCCGACGAGCTGTGGAGCTACGTGAGCGAAAAAAAAGCCCTGTCTGGCACTGGTGGGCTGCTGATCGCGCTACCCAGCGAGTTCTCGGCTGGGCGCTGGGTGATCGCGACACCCCGGCAGCCCGAGCGCTGGCTGCGCAGGTTCCTCGCGGCGACGCAATCACTTACGCCACCGACGGGCACCGCTCCTACAGCGCCATCTTCGGCCAAGACCGGCACCTCATCGGCAAGGCGCACACCCACACGATTGAAAGCATGAACAACCGGCTGCGCTGCCACCTGGCCCGGCTGCGGCGCAAAACGCACTGCTACTCCAAGAGCGTAAACAACCTGCGCGACTCGCTCCTTTTTATCTTTCAGCGCTGCCTGCGCTGCGAGCTGGCCGCGCAAACCTCCACCATCGTCTGCCCCCGGCTGTGGGATGACGATATCTCAATACCTATTTAGCAATCCCCGAAAAATGCCTCCAGCGCATGGACTGCCTGCGCAAGCAGCTATTGATTCAGTAGCAAATTGAGGGCCGCGCCGTCGCTGTTGCAAGCCAGGGTGAATGCTATTTAATTCGTAGCTGTCCGCGCAAGCGTTGCCTGCGCTGCAAGCCTGTTTGATGCATAAAAATCAAATGATCAGGCTCAGGTCATTGGATGCGGCCTGTTTAAGTTTCGCTGTCGATACGGCGGTTTCTGCAGCGCGCAAAAAAATGCCAAGCACGGCATGCTGCTTCACAGCGGGCGCTGCCACAGCTTGTCAGCCCGCGGCAGCGGCTTGAGCCCATGCGCCGCCACGGCCACCGCCGCGCCGCGTGCCAGGAACCAGAGCTTGCCCATGCGGCTGGTCGAGAGGCGACTGTCCCAGGCATGGGCGCCATGAACCTTGACCTTGCGCCCGATGTCCCGATAGACACCGCGCGCCGTGGCAATCGACCAGGCCGAGCGCAGCGGCAGCTCGCCGATGCCGGCCACGGCCGAGCGGTAATACGGATCGGCCGCATCCACCAGCCGCGCCGCGACGCGCCCGAGGGCCGGGCGATGCCGCGAATCCAGCACATCGGCCAGGCCGGTGAGTCCTTCCTCCCGCAGCCAGTCGGCCGGCAGGTAGATGCGGCCGATGCCGGCGTCTTCCACCACATCCCGGGCGATGTTGGTCAGCTGAAAGGCCATCCCCAGGTCAGCGGCACGGTCCAGCGTGGCCGGCTGCCGGGTGCCCATGACCATCGCCATCATCACGCCGACCACGCCGGCCACGCGCCAGCAGTAAGCCAGCGTGTCGTCCAGGCTGGCGTAGTGCCGGCCCTCGACATCCATGCGAAAGCCGGCCAGATGCTCCAGCAGGTAGCGCTCGGGAATGGCGTGGCGGCGCACCACTTCCCCCAAGCCGGCGAACACCGGGTCCGCCGGCACTAGCGGATCGCCGCCCGGCTGACCGGCGCAGGCCCGCCGCGTGGCCTGCTCCAGCGCCGCCAGCCGGGCCAGGCCGCCGCTGCGGTCGCCCACCAGCTGGCCGTGGCCGAGCTGCTGGCCATCGACCACATCGTCGCAATGGCGGCACCAGGCGTAGAGCATCACCGCGCTCTGGCGGGTGGCCTCGTCGAACAGCCGCGCCGCCACCGCGAAACTCTTGGAGCCGGCTTTGATCGTCTGGGTGGCCTGGGCCACCACGTCGGCATCGACCGTCATGCGTCCTCCAGCATCAGGCCGGCGGTGGCCTTGGCCGAGCCGACCACGCCGGGCACGCCGGCGCCCGGATGGGTGCCGGCGCCGACGATGTACAGGTTGGGAATCACGTCGTCACGGTTGTGGCTGCGGAACCAGGCGCTTTGCGTGAGCAGCGGCTCCAGCGAAAAGGCCGAGCCCAGGTGCGCCGACAGCTCGGTCTTGAAGTCGGCCGGGGTGAAGATGCGGCAGGTGACCAGGTCCTGCCGCAGGTTGGGGATGTAGCGCTGCTCCAGGTAGGCCAGGATGCGGTCCCGCAGCAGCGGGCCTTCAATTTTCCAGTCCAGCGGCGCCTGGCCCAGGTGCGGCACCGGCGCCAGCACATAGTGGCTGGAGCACCCCGGCGGCGCCAGCGACGGGTCGGTGGCGCAGGGCGCGTGCAGGTAGAGCGAGAAATCATCGGCCAGCGCGCTGCCGTGAAAGATGTCGTGGATCAGCTCGCGGTAGCGCGGCCCGAAGCAGACCGTGTGGTGCGCCAGCTGCGGCTGGGGCGTGCTCAGGCCGAAATGCACCACGAACAGCGACATGCTGAAGCGCCGGGACTTGAGCCGCTTGGCCTCTGCAACGCCGCGTGGCGCATGGCCCAGCAGCTGCTCGTAGGTGTGCACCACGTCGCCGTTCGACGCCACCTGGCCGAACGGCAGCGCCTGGCCATGCACCACCACCGCGCTGGCCCGCCCGTTGCTGAGTTCGATGCGCTCGACCGGCGCGTTCAGCCGCACCGTGCCGCCCAAATCCTCGAACAGCCGCAGCAGGCCGCGCACCAGCGCCCCGGTGCCGCCGCGTGGAAACCACACGCCCCATTTGCGCTCCAGCGCATGGATCAGCGCGTAGATTGACGAGGTGGCGAACGGGTTGCCGCCCACCAGCAGCGAGTGAAACGAAAACACCTGCCGCAGCTTTTCGTCGGCGATGAACTTGGAGACCATCGAATAGACGCTGCGCCAGGCCTGCAGCTTGGCCAGCTGGGGCCCGGCCTGCACCATGCTGCGAAAGTTGAGGAAGGGCACGGTGCCCAGCTTCAGGTAGCCTTCCTCGAACACCGCCTGCGAATAGGCCAGGAAGCGCCGGTAGCCCGCCACGTCGGCCGGGTGGCGGGCATGGATCTGCCGGTCCAGCGCCTCCTGGTCATTGGCATAGTCGAAATGCGTGCCGTCCTCCCAGCACAGCCGGTAAAAAGGCGTGACCGGCAGCAGCTCCACATAGTCGGCCATGCGCCGGCCGCCAAGTGCGAACAGCTCTTCGAGCGCGCTCGGGTCGGTGATGACGGTCGGGCCGGCGTCGAAGGTGAAGCCCTGGTCTTCATAGACATAGGCGCGCCCGCCGGGCTTGTCCCGCGCCTCGAACAGCGTGGTCTGCACCCCTGCCGCCTGCAGCCGGATGGCCAGCGCGATGCCGCCGAAGCCGGCGCCGATGACGGCGGCTGTTTTTGAAGAAGAAGTCATGAATTGCTTTCTAGGGCGTTTTCGTTTTAACCGGCAAACAACTTTTCTGGGCATCAGGCAGCCCGGTTCACTCTCTGCCTCAGACGCCACAAACCGTCCTTCCCGAGGAAGGAGGGACTCCAGTGCCTCCCTGCCCGGCTCCGGCTGGATTCCCGCCTTCGCGGGAATGACACGGGGATCAACATCCCAGGCCGCTGGCCAATCAGGTCAAACAGGCCTTTGGCGTATGCAGACAGTGCGCAAGCAGCTATGAATTCAGTAGCAACCAGGCGCATTGCAGAACCCCTGCTATCGCACGTCAGGATGAATTCCCTCCAGGCTGTCGGAGGTGCTGGAAACACCGGATTTGCCGTTTTTGTCTTCCCTGGCCGCGCTGCCGGCAAGGCCGCCGCCCTGGCCCGCTGGTGCCGGCCAGCTGGCGCGCCAGGCCGCGCCCACGGGCACCGGCGGCTTGCCGGCCAGGAGGCGCGCCTTGTCGAGCAGGCCCAGGCGCGCCGCATAGAACCGTTCGATCAGCGGCGCCGGCAGGCCGTAGAAGCGCTGCATCACGCGCCAGCGCTGCCCGGGCGCGCAGGCCCGGAACAGCATGCGGTTGAGCAGCCTGAAAAACCCCTGCGCCCGCCATTGCGCCAGGGCATGCCCCCGGATGGCGTCGAACAGCGGCGCGCTCGACAGGTCGGGCAGCGAGGCGATCAGGTCGGCCAGCCGCACCGCGCTGGGCAGCGAGTAGCCGGTGGTGGCATGGAACAGGCCCGCCGCCAGCCCGGCGCGCGCCACGCCGTGGGCTTCGCGCCAGTAGGCTTCGATATCGCCGTCCAGCGTGATCGGCAGCACGCCCCGCTCTTCGCGCAGCACCTCGGCCACGGTCCAGCCGCGTGCCTGGGCATAGTCGGCAATGCCGGCGCGCAGCCGGTCGGCGTCAAGCAGTTCATCGTCGGCGTAGCAGGTGTCCTCGACCAGCAGCGTGTCGGCGCTGAAGGGCAGCAGGTAGATGAAGCGGTAGCCGCCGTGCTGCTTGACGGTCGCATCCATCAATACCGGCTGGCTCAGGCCGTGCGGGCCGTCCAGGCGCAGCTCCTGGCCGAGGAATTTCTGGTAGCCCAGGCTCAGGTGGGGGCTGGGCCGCAGCCCGCGCCCGTCGATCACCGCGCCGGCGCGCAGCACCTCGCCGCTGGCCAGCGTCACGGCGCTGGCGGTCAGCCAGGCGACCGGCGCGCCAAAACGCACCTGCACCTGCGCCGGCAGCGCCGAACGCAGCACCGCGTCGAAGCGACTTGACGTGACCGAGGCATAGCCGGTGGCCAGGCGGCGTTCGCCACCGGGAAACTTCACGCTGTGCCCGGCCCAGCGGTGCGCCACCAGTGGCGCCAGCCAGGCGTGCTGGGCGGGCGTCAGGTCGCCGTCGTGGAACGACCAGGTGTGGTTGCCGCCCAGCGCGCTGCCGCTTTCGAGCAGCAGGATGCGCAGCCCGGGCCGGGCCTGCGCCAGGCGCCAGGCGATCAGGCCGTTGGCCAGCCCGCCGCCGGCCAGGATCAGGTCGGCATCGCGGGGCGCGGCCGTGCCTTCGGGCAGGTGGGCGCCGAGCCGCTCCAGCAGGCGCAGCGGCGCCGGGGTCATGGGTTTCCCCTGGCGGCGGCTGGCCTGGGCGGCAAGGCGGGCATTCCTGCGGAAGTGCTGCGGTCGGCACACATCGTTTCGAGCCACGCCGCTCTGGCGCCTTCCCCCGCTGGGGGCGGGCCGGGATGGGGGCCAGCGGTGCTTGAATGCCAGCTTTCAGCCTTTTCAGGCAGGTCCGGCCTCTGTTTGGCGCCCGGATGAGGCGGATTCGGGAAGGCCTCCATCCCGGCCTTTCCCCAGCGGGGGAAGGAGGAAAACGGGGCTGAAAAAATCTGCGCAAGCGCTAGCCCGAGGGCGGCAAGCCCCTGCCCCGTGGCCGCGAGCGGCTTGATTCCGGCTTGGTTGTCGGCCATGGCAAACGCGTCAGCCCGGCGCCAGCCCCCGCTCAGCGCGGTCTCGTCGGCTGGGGCCGGGCGGGGACGTTTGGGTGCCGACAAGGCGGCCTCGATGATTTCGACAGCCCGCCCGACGCCGCCGGACTGCCGCACGTCCGCGCCCAACAGCGCTGCGCGCTGGCCGAAAACGGGTTCTTCCAGCAGCCGCCGCAGCGCTTTTTGAATGGCCGCCGCACTCGCCAGCGCAGGCTGCAGCCGCAGCCCGGCGCCGCAATGCGCCAGCCGCGCCGCCACGCCGGGCTGGTCGAAGGCTATCGGCAGCGCCAGCACCGGCGTGTTGGCTGCCAGCGCATCGAGCACCGTGTTCAGCCCGGCATGGCTGACGGCCGCATCGGCCCGCGCCAGCGCCGCCCGCTGGGGCGCGAAGCCGGCCACCCAGGTGGCGCCGGCCTGGAGCAGGGCCTCGGCTTGGCCGGCGTCCAGCTGGTCGCAGTGGGCCAGCAGCAGCTGCGCATCCAGCGCCCTGCACGCCTGGGCGATGCGCCTGAACAGCTTGACGCGCCCGCCCTGCAGCGTGCCGAGCGAGGCGAAGACGAAAGGCCGGCGGCTGTCCACGGGGAGGTCCAGCGCCGGCTCCCGCGCCAGCGGCGGGCGCAGCGGGCCGACCGGATGAAAGTGGGCCGGCGGCGGGCTGCGCGGGAAATCGAATGACCGGGTGGCCTGGCTGATCTGCGCCAGCGGCGACAGGCAATCGGCCAGCGTGGCCTTGGGCGGCAGGCCGAAGGCCCGGGCATGGCGGGCGATGACGCGGGCATGCGGCTGCATCATCCAGTCATACACCCGCGCGCTGCCTTCGTTGAGCTGCTCGCCGCGCCGGCCTGCCGCATAGCCCCAGGGCATGACCGGCAGCGGCACCCTTGGGTCGCGGTTGACCGGCAGGGCGCAGGCCACCGAGATGAAGGGCAGGCCCAGGCCTTCGGCCAGCAGGCCGCCTGCCGCCTCCATCTGGTCGGCAATCAGCGCCTCGCTGCCCAGGGCGCGCAGCAGCGCCGGCCCCTCCCGGCACAGCATGTCGGTGCTGGCGGCCACATCGGCAATCACCCGGCCCAGGCCCAGCGGCCCGCCGGGGCTGGCCGCCCGCGCCACGGTTTGCGCCAGCGAGCCGGCGGGGTGGCTGGCCAGGCCGGCGGGACGGAATTCGATCCGGCTGTCCTGCAGCAGCTGCCCGACATCGGCCTGGTGAATCCAGCTGACCCGGTGGCCGCGCGCGATCAGGCCGCCGGCCAGCGCTTCGAGCGCCCGGACGTGGCTGGTGAAGGGCGGGGCAATCACCGTGAAATGGGTCATGGGCAAAGGTCTGGCATGTCAAACCAAGGGTATCCAGGCAAGCCGGGGTACTTGTAGGAATCCACCGCGTTTTTCTTCATCAGCTGCCTATTCGGCTGAACAGCCTGTTTATTTGCCCGATAGCGCCCTATAAAGGCACAACAGCCATCTTGCGGTGCATGCCACTTTCACCACCGACCATGTATTACTCCGCGCCTTCCTCAAGCGATGAATTTGCAGACCTGCTGGAGTGCCTGCGCAGGCAGGTTGATGCCCGCCTGGCCGAACTGGTGCCCCAGCCTGACGACGGCCACGATCTGCTGGGTGCGGCGCTGCATGAAGGCGTGCTGGCGCCGGGCAAGCGGATGCGGCCTTTGCTGGTGCTGCTGGTGGGCCGCAGCCTGGGCCACCGTTCCAGGGCATTGCTGGAGCTGGCGTGCGCGGTGGAGCTGGTGCATGCGGCATCGCTTTTTCTGGACGACATGCCCTGCATGGACAACGCCCGGCTGCGCCGTGGCCGGCTGGCGGTGCATGCCAGGTACGGCGAGGATGTGGCGATGCTGGGCGCCGTGGCGCTGCTGGCGCAGGCCTGCGCCATGGTGGCCGGCGCGCCCGGCCTGAGTGGCGAGCTGCGGGCGCAGCTGGCGGGGGTGCTGTGCCACGCCGTCGGCATGCAGGGCCTGGTGCGCGGACAGTACCGCGACCTGCGCGAAGGCAGGGCCGCCCGGCTGGCCGAGGACATTGCCAGCACCAACCAGCAAAAGACCGGCTCGCTTTTTTCCGCCGGCTTCGAGATGGCCGCGCTGGCGGCAGGCGCGGATGAACAGGTGCGCCTGGCGCTGCGCCAGGCCGCCAGCGCGCTGGGCCATGCCTTCCAGCTGCGCGACGACCTGGAGGATGGCGCCCAGACGCCGGCCACCTTTGGCAAGGACCGCCACAAGGACGTGGGCAAATCGACGCTGGTGGCCCTGCTGGGCCGGGAGGCGGTGGCGCAGTGCCTGGCCGGGCACCTGGCGCAGGCCGAGACCCAGCTGCGCCTGGCACTGCCGGCCGACGCAGGCGTTGCCCTGCTGGTGCGCAAGGCCTTTGCCATGCCGTCAATGCCGCGCCAGCAGGCCGCGAACGCAGCCGGCGAGTCGTACCGTGGCCTGGCGTCCAGAGGACTGGGCGCCTGATGAATACTACTGAATTGATAGCTGCCTGCAAAATCACCGCCTGCGCTGCAGCCGTTTTTTGCCCGATTGGCTAGTTGCCTCAGACACGCCTTCCCCGGCATCATTCCCGCGAAGGCGGGAATCCAGTGCGCCATGCCCTGCTGCGGCCCCCATTCCCGCCTTCCCAGCGGAGAAAGGAAAGGCACGGGGCAGCGGGAAACTTACACGCTTTGGCATCAAAAGCGACTCTCGCGCAGGCCAATCGTGCGCAAGCAGCTATGAATTCAGTAGCGTCCATGCAGCCGGGCTGCGACGCTTGCATGTCAGGGCGAATTCAAGGGCGTCGCCGCGCCCAGCGTGAAGTAGAAGGTGGCGCCTTCGTCCTTGACCGACTCGGCCCAGACCCGGCCGCCGTGGCGCACGATGATGCGCTGCACCGTGGCCAGGCCAATGCCGGTGCCGGCGAATTCAGCCTGGGTATGCAGCCGCTGGAAGGCGCCGAACAGCTTGGGGGCATAGGCCATGTCAAAGCCGGCGCCGTTGTCGCGCACGAAGAAAACCGACTCGCCCGCGCTGCCTTGCTGGCGGCCCAGCGTGATGCGGGCGCAGGCTTTGCCGGCAGTGAACTTCCAGGCATTGGCCAGCAGGTTGTCCAGCACCTGCCTGAGCAGGCGCGGGTCGCCCTGCACCACCAGGCCAGGCTCGACCTGCAGCTGGGCCGCCCGGCCGGGCGCATGCTCCTGCAGGCTCGCCAGCAGCGCTTCGGCCTGGGCACTGAGGTCAACCTGTTCCCAGCACAGGACCGAGCGCGACACCTGGGCCAGCGACAGCATGGCGTCGATCAGCTCGCCCATCTGCCCGACGCCGGCGCGGATGCGCGCCAGGTAATGCCGGTTGCGGTCGGTGAGCGGCGGCTCGCCGGGCTTGCTGAGCGCTTTTTCAAGCAGGGTGCTGAAGCCGTTGATGGCGCTGAGCGGACTGCGCAGGTCATGCGAGACCGAATAGGAGAAGGCTTCGAGCTGCTGGTTGGCGAACTTCAGCTGGGCGGTGCGCTGCTCGACCCGCTCTTCAAGGCTGGTGTTGAGGCGAAGGATTTCCTCGCGCGCGTGTTTGCGCTCCCGGATGTCGGTGTTGATGCCCAGCATGCCGGTGACCCGGCCCTGCGCATCGCGCACCGCCGTCGTGCGGGTTTCGACATGCACGGACGTGCCGTCCCGCGTCACCTGCTCCAGCTCGCCGTTCCATTCGCCGCCGTCGGCCAGGGTCTGCTCCATGACCGCGATCAGCACCTGCGGGCTGCGGTACATCTGCGCCTCCATGGTCTTGCCCATCACCTCCTCTGCCGTCCAGCCATACAGCCGCTCCGCCCCCTTGTTCCAGAAGCGCAGCGTCCTGTCGAGATTGCGCACCATGATGGCGTCGCGCGACAGGTTGATCAGCGACGCCTGCTCATTGAGCCGGGCCGCCGCCTGGCGCGCGGCCTCTTCGCTGCGATGGTGCGCCAGCCGGGCGCGCAGGCTGAGAATGCCGAAGGCCAGGTTATCGGCCAGTTCCTGCAGGAGCTTGACCTCCTCGGGGGCGAACTGCTGGATGTCGCCGGCATACAGCGCCAGCACGCCGAAACTGTGCTGCTCGTTGCACAAAGGCAGGATCAGGGTGCTGTGGTAGCCACGCTCCATGGCTTCGCGGCTCCAGTAGAACCGGTTGTCGGATTGTCCGATATCGGTGCTTTGCTGCGGCTTTCCGGTGCGGATGGCCTGGCCCGCCGGCCCCTGCCCGCCGGGCACATCATCGCGCCACGAAAGGCTGATTGCCGACAGGTAGCCCAGTTCCTCGCCCGCATGGGCCGCAGGCGTGATGGTTTTGGCTTCATCGTCCTGCGCATAGCCCACCCAGGCCATGCGGTAGCCCCCCACCTCGACCGCCACGCGGCACACTTCGGCCAGCAAACCGGCCTCCTCGTTGATCCGGTTGATGGCAATGCTGGAGCGGCTCAGCATCTGCAACGCGCGGTAGGTGGCGGCCAGCTCCAGGGCCGCCAGCTTGCGCTCGGTGATGTCCCGGCCGGTGCCCACGACACGCTCCAGCTCGCCCTTGGCGTTCACTATCGGGTAGGAGCGGCCGTTCACCCAGCGTATCCGGCCGTCCGGTAGAACGATGCGGTACTCCAGGCTGGTCGGCTTGCCGAGCAGGTGTTGCTCGTTGACAAGCTTCAGAATATGACGGTCGGCCGGCAGCACCGCCTCCAGGTAGGAATATGGATGGGCATACAAGCTTTCGCAAGTTCGGCCCCAGACTTTTTCGTAGCTGGGGCTGATGTAATGCATCTGATGGGTACGGACATCGACGTTGTAGAAGACATCTTCTATGTTTTCAGCCAGTTCGCGAAAGCGCGCCTCGCTGCTGACCAGCGCCGCCTCGGCCCGCACCCGCTCGAGCACCAGCCCGGCCAGCCGGGTCGCCGTGGCAATAAGGGTCAGGTCCCGGGCCTGCGGCCGGCCAGGTGCGCGGCGGTAAATAGCAAAGGTGGCGAGCACTTCGCCGTCGCCTGCCACGACCGGCGTGCTCCAGCAGGCCCGCAGCCCATGCGCCTGCAGCAGCGGGAGGTGGGCATGCGCCAGCGGGTCCTGCTCAACGTCCTCAACAATGACGGTTTTCTTGCGAAACGCCGCGGTTCCGCAGGCCCCGCTGCCTTCGGCAACCGCCAGGCCGTCAATCGCCTGCACAAAGTCTGCAGGCAAGCTGGGCGCGATGCCATGGCGCAGCTGTCCGTCCTCAACCATCAGAATTGAACACAGGCTTTGCGGCTCGCTGCTTTCTATCAGGCGCAGCACCGCCTCGAGTGACTGGCGCGCGGGTGCGCCGCCGGCGATCAGCACCAGCACTTTTTCCTGCGCCAGGGCAAAACTTTCGGCTGCCCTCAGCTCAGTGACATCGGTGAACACCGTCAGGGCGCCGATTTGCTGCCGGTCTGGGCCGAGCAGGGGCCGTGCGCTCATCTTCAGGATGCGGTCCTGGGCATTGGGCCGGCTGAACAGCATGTCCTGGTTGGCAAAGGTGGCGCCAGCCAGGGTCTGGGTCAGCGGCCCGTTAAGGTCAACGGCCTTGGTGCTCACCACCTGCAGAGGATTGTCGCGCCGCCAATGAGTAAATGATTCACCAACCGCTGGCGGTGGAAATATCTTGCGGGCCGCCGCATTGAACAGCATGAAGCGGTCGCTGCAGTCGATGGCCACCACGCCCTCGCTCATGCTGTTGAGGATCAGGTCCAGCATGGCGCGCTCTTCGTCAGCCTGGCGCAGCGCCGCGTCCAGCTTGGTGCGCTGCAGTTGCAGCGACTCGGCCATGTGGTTGAACGCCGCGCCCAGCCGGCCGATCTCGTGCTGGCTGCCGGGGCTGGCCTTGACACGCGGCTCGAAATTGCCATGAGCGATTTGATCCGCTTCCTGCAGGATTTCATTGGCGGGATTGACCACCAGGCGCTTGCCCAGGGCCCATGCGCAGGCCATGCCCAGCGTAGTCATGGCCAGCAAGGCGGCCAGATTGCCCAGCATGAGCGCGCGTGGCGCTGCCGTGATGACGGCGCGCGGCACGCTGATGGCCACGAACAGGCCGCCTGCCGTCCCGGGTGCATCGACCGGGGCATAGGCATAGACCTGCTCGATGCCCTGGGCATCGACTGCCTCCCGCATGCCGGGCGCTGCCATGCGGGCGGCCTCCACCACCAGCGCATCGGGCTCCTGCCGGCCCGGCGGGCCGGGTGTTTTTGGATAGGCCGCCAGTACCCTGCCGCGCCGGTCCATCACCCGCAGCTTGGCACCGTCCAGAATCTCGTCCTGGCCCAAGGCCCTCGCGACCTCGTCCAGATCAAGGGATGCAAACGCGACGCCGGTCAGCACCTGCTGGCTGCTATAAACCGGCATGCCAAAGGCAATGCCGGGCCGCCCGCCCAGGCCCGAAGCCGTGTACTCGCCTATCGAGAACTTCTTCTCGTCCAGAACTTTCCTGAAGAAGACCCGATCGCTGATGTCCACCGCTTCGCCGGTGTCGGCCGCGTCGCACGACAGCCTGCCGTTCAACGCCACGACACCCAGGTTGGAATAGCCGGCGTTTTGCGCCTGCAGGTTCTTGAAGTACTGCACGCACAGCCGATTGGTGCTGTCCTGGACCGAAGGGGTACTGGCCATGTCGGCCAGGAGCTGGGCGATGCGCTCGACCAGGCGCTGCTGGTGGGCTGCGGCCAGCAGTGCTTCGGAGCGCAGGCTGGCCTGGGCAAAGGTCTCCACCGCCTGCCGGTTGGCGGCGGCTGAATAAAGGAAAAGGCCAAAGACCGGCAGCAGGGCAATCAGCACCAGCAAGGCCAGGCGCGAACGAAGGCCCAGGTGGCTCAGCATGCCGCTTTCCAGGCGGAGTCGGCAGTGCTGCGGCAGCTCTGCGCGCAGCGCCGGCCGGCCTTTTGCGATGCGTGAGCAGGTACGGGGCTTGTCATGGTCGAAGTGGGCAGCCAGGCTGCCCGTGGTCAGGGGTTGCGCTGCACGAACAGCTTGCGCCTGGCCTTTTCACGGCCGGCCGGCGCCATCATCGGATATCGAGTGCGGTGAAGCATGAAGGCGTCATTTTTTCCGCTGCGGCTGAGTATAGAAACAGTTGCCTGAAAAACCATTCCTGAGAAACCCGCCACTGTCGGGGAGGTGCTCGCGGCGGGGCCGGCGCATCAGGTGGCCGGCATGTCGAAGGCCAGCCTCCAGCAATGCCGGCAGAGCTCAATCGGCAGGGCGGGGGCCGGCGCCAAGCGGGCTGCCAGCCCCCGCACGATCAGCCCCCGGCGGCCCCGGCCGTGTGCAAAGACCGAACGAATCAGCAGGGCGGGATTAGGTGGGCTTCATGGGGTGCATGAGCCCTTGCCTGCCGCGCACTGCCCAGAAGCAGTCGCCAGCCGGCAGTGGTGGCTGGCCATGGCCAGCCTGAGCGGAAGGGTTGGCCGGCCCTGTCAAGCGGACTTATTGCTTGCGCTGCACGAACAGGTTGCGCTTGGCATCCTCGGGGTAGGCAAAGGTGATGGCGCTATTTTTGACCATGCCCATCACGAGCATGTTTTCGGTCATGGCGTCTTTGTCCTTGCTGCTGAAGGGCTGGTCATACGTGGCGACAACGCCGTAGTAGGTGCGGTTCTTGGTTTCAAGCGCCGTCTTGACCGACGGCCCGCTCAGGTTGCCGTTGCGTATGCCGTTCAGGGCATAGACCAGTATGTAAACCGCGTCGTAACCCTGCGCCGCAGCCATCGGGACCGGAATCCTCTTGACCTTGAACTTGCGCGCATAGCTGGTCAGGAAGGAGGCGCGCCGCTCGTTGCTGGGCTCGGCGATGAAGGTCTGGGCCATCAGCGAGCCCTCGGCGGCTTCCTTGCCGCCATCAATGAAGAACGGAAAGGACAGCGTCCATGCGCCGACCTGCGGCACTTTCCAGTTCAGCGCCTGGCGGCCGCGCGCGATGACGGCATTCTCAGGGCCGACGGTGTAGCTGAACACGACGTTGGCGCCGGCTGCGCGGGCTGCCTTCAGCTCTTCGGAAAGATCCTTGACGCCCAGGGGGAAACGCGAGACATGCACCGGCGTGAGGTTTTTCGCCAGCAATGCCTTTTCGACGTCCTTCAGCCCCGCTTCTCCGTAGCCGCTGGTGTCGGCAAACACGGCCACCTGGTTCCAGCCGCGCTTGAGGATGTCCTGCACGACAAACGGCGCCTGGATCGAGTCGGGCGCCGAGGTACGGAAAATATAGCTTTGGGCGGGCGCATAGGCCGACGTGACAGGCGTGCCGGTCGCGCAGGGAACAATTAGCGGATTTTGGGCATCCTGGAAGACTTGCAGGGACTTCATGGCCACGCCTGTGTTGCAGAAGCCGATGGTCGCCACGACTTTTTCCGCGACCAGTTCCTGCGACATTTTCAGGCCGACCTCCGGATTGGCCTGGTCGTCCTTGCGTACGATTTCAAGCTGGCGGCCCAGGTAGCCGCCCACTGCGTTGATCTCGTCGACCGCCTGCTGGATGCCGTTGAGCATGGGCAGCCCGAAGTCGGCGGAGGGGCCGGTGAACGGGCCGATCACACCAATTTTCAGGCTGCTTCTGGCCTGCGGATCGGGCAACGCGGCGCTGGCGGGCGCGGTCTGGGCCAGCGCGGGAAAGGCCGCCGCCAGAACGCCGGACAAAGTGAGTGCAGCGCCAAAATGGATATAACGTAACAAAGCTGACATGATGTGTCTCCTGGTTCGGGCCAGAATACGCGTCCTAGCGCAAAAGCGTCCGGTGCTTTCCCTTACGTACCCTTACGTAAAAAGCCAATTTCCAATTTGTTTAGCATCGCAAAACGCATCAGGGCCGGAGAAATTGCGCGGCCGACTGCTTGAGCGCGCTGGTCAGGGTGTCGAGCACTTCGGACTCCAGGTTCCAGCAGTGCCAGTAGAGCTGAATCGGCAGGGCATGGGCGGGCACCAGATTGACCAGCAGCCCCTGGTCGATCAGCTCCTGCGTCAGCAGGCGCGGCAGCACGCTGGCGCCCCATCCCGCCTGCACGGCGCGCACCTGCCCTTCCGACGAGGGCACGAACAGCTGGTTGAGCGCCACCCGCTTCAGGCCAAAGGCCTTGCCGACGAACTCGCTTTGCATGTCGTCCTTGCGGTTGAAGGCGACGAACGGGATGCTGCGAAAGTTGTGCGCCGTCAGCGCCTCGCCGCCCAGCCGCTCCCGCGCCAGCGCCGGCGTGGCGACGGCCACATAGTCCATCGCACCGAGCGCCACCACCTTGCAGCCGCGCAGCGCCTGCTTCAGCGTGGTGACGCAGCCCAGCACCTGGCCCTGGCGCAGCCATTCCTGGGTGAAGTCCTGGTCGTCGGTGATGATTTCCATCGGCAGGCCCTGCACTGCCAGAGCGGTCAGCGCCGGCAGCGCCCAGGTGGCGATGCTGTCGGCATTGATGGCTATCGAGATGCGCTCCTCCTCGCGGGCGCCGCGCAGCGAGCTGGGCGCCAGCTCCTTGAGGTCGCGCTCCAGGTCGGCGCGCAGCAGGCGCAGCATCTTGGTGTGCTTGAGCAGCAGCTGGCCGGCCGAGGTCGCCTTGAGCGGGCGGCTGCGCACGATCAGCACCGTGCCGACCTGCGCCTCCAGCGCGCGCAGCCGCTGCGACACCGCCGACTGGGTGATCGACAGGCGCTGGGCGGCTCGCTCGAACCCCCCCTCCTCCACGATGGCGGCCAGGCATTCCAGCGCATCCGGGTCAAAAGTGCTCATGTAAGGCGCTCCAGTATTAGGGATTCTGATGTTTTTGCTGACAGTTTAATTTGACGCGTCAACAGCGCCGCGCTGCTGCACACTTGAATTTCTAAAAAGGAACTGTCATGAACGTAGTGGTCTTGGGCGCGGGCATCATCGGCGTCAGCACCGCCTGGCATCTGCTCGAGCGCGGGCACGAGGTCACGGTGGTGGATCGCCAGCCCGACGCGGCGCTGGAGACCAGCTTCGCCAATGCCGCGCAGATCTCGGTCAGCTACTGCGAGCCGTGGGCCAACCGGGATGCGCCGCTGAAGGCGCTCAAGTGGATGTTCCGCGACGATGCGCCGCTTTTGTTCCGGCCGCAGTTTCCGCTCGGCCAGGGCTGGCAGCAGTGGCGCTGGGGCCTGCAGTTTCTGGCGCAGTGCAACGACGCCGCCTTCGAGCGCAATGTGCAGCAGCTCGTCGCCCTGGGCGCCTACAGCCATGAAGCCCTGAAGGAGGTGGTGCGGGCCACCGGCATCGACTACCACCGGCTCGAGCGCGGCATTGCCCACTACTACACCGACCAGAAATCATTCGACACCGCCGGCGACGCGGCTGCGCTGATGCGCAAGTACGGCGTGGCGCGCCGGCTGGTCTCCACCGCCGAGCTGCTGCAGATCGAGCCGGCCCTTGGGCAGTTTGCCCACCGCATCGTCGGCGGCACCTACACCGCCAGCGACGAAAGCGGCGATGCGCGGGTGTTCACCCAGTCGCTGGCCCGGCGCTGCGCCGAGCGCGGCGCGCGCTTTCTCTACAGCCACGACATCGTGCAGCTTGAAAAAACCGGCAATGCTATTGATTCAGTAGCTGTGCGCGCACGCACTGCAAGCGCTGCAGGCAAAAATGATGCACAAGCTGGACCCGGTGCGCCCACTACCCGCTTGAAGGCCGACGCGGTGGTGATAGCCTGCGGCTCCTACACCGCGCCGCTGCTGCGCACCGTCGGCGTCGATTTGCCGATCTATCCGGGCAAGGGCTACAGCGCCACCTTCAAACTGCTCAAACCCGAGCTGGCGCCTTTTGTCAGCATGATCGACGATGAGGTCAAGTGCGCCCTGAGCCGCCTGGGCGACGACTTGCGGGTGGCCGGCACCATCGAGGTCGGCGGCTACGACCTGTCGCTCGACACGCCAGTCGCCAGGGCGCGCTGCCACATGCTGGCCCGGCGCATCGAAGAGGTGCTGCCCGGCGTGTGCGACACCCGGCTGGCCGAACAAGGCGGCAACCCGCGCTTCTGGACCGGGCTGCGGCCCGCCACGCCGACCAACATCCCGTACATCGGCAAGACCCGGGTGGGCGGGCTGTGGGTGAACGCCGGCCACGGCACGCTGGGCTGGACCCACGGCGCCGGCTCCGGCAAGGCCATGGCCGAACTCATCAGCGGCGAAATGCCGGGGATGAACTTCGGTTTCTACGGCATTAGCCGCGCCAGCCGCCAGGGCGGGTTGTCGCCGGCCTGAGCGCGATCCGCAGCCTCGGCTTCAGCCACATCACCCAAGGCGCGACCGGCTGGCTTGCGTCCCGCCGGGATTTTTTCAGGCATCTCCAAAATGGCGGCGGCTGCCCTGGGACGGGCTGCTGGCGTTGGCGGCGGTGCTGGAGATGTCGTTGCCCGCCATGTTGGCGGCGCGGGCAATCTTTTCCTTGTTCTGCTGGCCTTTCTGGTACCAGTCGCGCACCATTTCAGCAGCCGTCTCGCGCCCGCCCAGACCAAACGCCAGGCCCAGCGCCAGCGCCACCGCGCCCACCACCGCCATGAACAGCGTGTTGACCAGCGCCGTGGCAATGCCGATCTGGTTGACCGCCACCACGACGGCAAAGGCCCAGACCAGCGCCGAGGCCACCCGTGCCAGAAAGTCCGGGTTGCCTAGCGCGCTCTTGGCTGCAGCCGCCCGCACCACGTTGCCCAGGCCCGTGGCCAGCAGCCCGCCGATCACCAGCACCACCAGCGCCACCACCACGTTGGGCAGCCACAGCAGCAGCTGGCGCAGCACGTCCGACACTGCAGGCAGCCCGAGCGCATCGAAGGCCACGACCATCGCAATCAGGCGGATGAACCATTTCACCACTCCACCGAGCACGCCCGAGGCATCGGTGCCGGTGCCCATCTTGCCGACGAAATCGGCCAGCCCGGAGCGCTTGGCGAGTTCATTGAACCGGACGGTTCGCAGCAGCGCGGCCACGGCCTTTTCAACCAGCGACGCCAGCAGCCAGCCGACGACGATGATGACCACGAAGCCGAGAATTTTCGGGATGGCGCTAAAAAGCAGCGCCATGGCCGAGGCCAGCGAGGTCATCAGCGCGCCGCTCCATTCGGTGACTTGATATTGCATAAGAAACTCCCTGCATCAAAAGGTTAAGGACAGTGAAAAAAGCAGGTTCAGTGTTCGACGGCCGCTTGCGGCCCGCCTGCAGGGGCTTGCCTTTGGCAGTTGTAGGAAATCGCTGGTGCGCGGCGGGTGCCAAGGCTTGACCGCCGAAGGCAGCGGCCTGGGCCTGGGCCGGCCAGCCGGATGCGGCGCGCTGGCAATGCGTGCCAATCGCCGGGTTTTCCTACAGCCATATCTTTGGAAGGCTGACAGCCGGGCCCGGCCAGGCTGGCGATAGTCAGGCCATGAACCCAGAAAATCCTTCCCGAACCGCCCCCGCCAATACCCCCCAGCAGCCTGCCGCCGGCAAGGGCCAGCCGGCCAAAGACCCGCAGCCGCAAAAGCCGATGACCGACCGGCAGCCTGACTTCAACGACGGCTCGGCCGAGCAGACGCTGGAGCTGCCCCGTGACCGCGATGAAGCCACCGACATGACCAGCGGCCAGACCAGCCCGATGATCGAGCAGGCGGCCAAGGACATTGAAGGCGGCCTGAAGGACACCAGCAAGGCGCCTGAACTGGAGCGCGCCTACAGGAAGCTGTGACGCCCGGCAGCGGTGGCTTTGCGGTTTGGCCGGTTGCCGGTCGAGCGGCTGCAAGTGGCGCCCGCTGCCGGACCACAATGGCTGCTGGCACAGCATCTACACGCGCATGTGCCGCAGGCCCCAAGGCCGGCGTGCTCGATGCAGTGCGCGAAACGGCTGCATCGCTAGCGCCTTGATGCGCGTGCGCATCGAGGCGGTGAGGCTGGGCTCCACTATCATCAAGTTGCAACCGGACGGCATCGGCGCCCAAAAAACGGCCCCCGCGCCATCGGCAAGCGTCGGGGCAGCTGGACCCCCAACCTCATCTGGTGCCGCAGCAAGCCGGCCAAGTCGCTTTGCTGATGGACAGTGCCTACGAGGGTAGGGCCACGCACGAGCTGGTGCAGCAGCGGGGCTTTGTGCAACCCCCGGCGGCGCCAGCCGTGCAAGCTGGACAAAGCGCTGTACTGTAGGCGCAACGAGGTCGAGATCTACCAGCCATACAACCTCCGTAACACTCAAATGGCGAATTCATCATTGGCTTTTGCCGATGCTGCGTTTCGCCGTGACTGCAGCCGCGCCAGATCCTGGGCCGTAGCGTGAACCAGCCAAAGCCGATGGGACTGACTCATCACTTGCCGGGCCTGCAACTCGCCGCGGCGAAGCCAGGAAACCAGCGTGGGCTGCGGCATGTCCAGCAGGTGCGACAGCTCGCCCAGCGTCCATTCATCGCCTTGCCTTTGCACCACCGTCGCAGGCGTTTGATGCCTGGTGCGCAGTCCCATCCTCACTAGCAAGGCGCCGACCATTGACGCGTTGAACGTCTCGCACCGCTTGGCCGGCCGCCAACCCTCCTCGTTGAGAAGGCGTGCAATACCAGGGCCCGCATGCCCTTGGGCGTGCAGCGCGGCCACGCGGGCTGTCAGTTCGGGATAGTAGCTGAGCTGATCGAGCCGCGCGACCGGTCGGGTCAGCGTTCCTTGTGTGCTGTGACCGCCGGCCCAGCAGATATGGACATCGACCTTCTCGCTGTCGCCTTGCACGGTGACTGTGACACGCTCGACGAGTTGGCGCACGATGGCCTGGCGATCGGCCGCGGTGGTGCAGGCGCCATGCCAGAGTGCTGGAATATCCGTGGCCAGCCGGCGGATCGCCTCGCGCTGCTCGGCCGAAAGGCGGCAGGGGTGCTCGGCCACGAAGCGCTCGTAGTCAGCCTTGAGCGCTGACTCGGCATTCAAGGCGTCCTCCCACTGATGCTCCAGCGTTCGCGCCACCAAGCGGTGTTCGGGCTCGACGCACTGATATTGCCGCGCAGCCCGCTCCACTTCATAATGCGCCCGCTCCAGGCGCTGCTGCCAGTGCTGCTGCAGTTGCGCGCGCTCAGCCTCGATCTGGTCGGCCACCTGCAGGCTGATCTCCAGGGCGGCCGGCTCCAGCGCACGCAGCACCTGCTGCGCCACAAATTCATCGAGCGTGCGGCCCACCAGCGACTGGCACCGCGACAGGCCGTAACTGGTCGCCATCTGATTGCATTCGTAACGCAAACGGTGTCCGCTGTTGCGATAGTTGGGCGCCATGCGCCGTCCGCAGCGTCCACAAATCAGCAGGCCAGACAGTAGTGATGGTCCCTGGCGGATGGCGCCCTGGGCATTGTTCATCTGCAGTTGACGCAAGTTGCGCTCGTATTGTTCCCAGCTTATGTAGCTGGGCAAGCGGTCCCTGTGCAAGATGCCCCATTGCAGCGGCCTGGCCACCACCCTGCCTGTGCCCGGTTGCCCAGGCTTGCAGCGCCGCGGATCGGTGGGCCGGCGTCCATAAGCATAGGCGCCGGCATAAATCGGGTTGTGCAGCAGATCGCTCAGCGTCGCACGGTTCGGTCGGCGCCATTGCAGGTCGCCCTTGCGCAGACCCCCGCGCAGCCGATCGGGCAACAAGACCTGGTGGCGCACCAGATACTGCAGCAAGCCGTGGATAGTGTTCAAACGCTCGAACTGACTGAAGACCAGCGCGATGGTGCCCTGCACCTGCGCGTCGGGATCCTTGGCGACCTCGCCGGAAGGTTGCCGGATGTAGCCACGCGGCAGCGCCATGCCCAGCTCACCGCGCTCGGCCTTGGCCCGCTTGCCCGCGAGCATGCGCTGCTTGATCAGGTAAAGCTCAGCCTCACTCATGGTGCCCTTCAAGCCCAGCAGCAGCCGGTCGTTGTAGTCCGCCGGATCGTAAACGCCATCCCAGTCGCCAATGAGCGTGGTAAACAGCCCGCACACTTCAAGCAACTGGTACCAGTCGCGGCACGAGCGCGCCAGGCGCGACATTTCTATGCCCAGCACCAGTCCGACCCGGTTCAGGCTGACTTCGGTCACAAGCCGTTGAAAGCCGCTGCGCCCCTGGGCGGTGCTGCCCGATTTGCCCAGGTCTTCATCGATGACCAGCACGTCTGCTCGCGACCAGCCCAGCGTCAGGGCGCGATCGACCAGGCCGTACTGCAGCCGGGTCGACTCGGGATGGCGCGTCATCTGCTGGGGTGTGGATTGGCGCACGTACACCACCGCCAGCCGTTCCTGATGATGGCGGTAAATCTTGGGATGGGGCAACGATGGACTGCTGCTTTCGTTCATGATTGGCCTCCTTCGACTGCGCTGCCGCTTGCCACTGGCGGTAGGCGATCTGGCTCAGGCAGCACACCACAGTGCGCCGCGCTTGGAGCGGCAACCCGATCCATATCTGCGTTTCGCTCTGAGCTCGCATTGCTTGCCCGCCTCGCCAGCCAGTCTGCCAACCCCAGCAGGGCTTCACGACCCAATATGGGAGCGCTATCAGCATCCATCAATCTTATGGCGGCATTATTGATGGTGCGTAGAGCGAATGTTTCGCCGGCTCAAGGCCTGGCAGCGCGTGTTTACGCGCTATGACATGACTGATGTGATGTTTGCTGACTTTATTACCGTTGCGCGCATTGCCGAGGCGATTCGATAGCGTTAACAAGGCCCAAGCCAGGCAGGCTCTGTTTCTTGAGCGTTCCTAAAATGTTGCATACCCGCACAGGATTCCTTATGAAAACCGCCCTTCTCATCATCGATGTCCAGCAAGGCCTTTGCGAAGGAGATGGCAAGGCATTCGCAAGCGATGAAGTCATCGCCCACATCAACCAGGTTGCCGCCAAAGCCCGCCAGGCTGGCGCACCGGTGATCTTTGTCCAGCATGAATCCGGCCCCGGCTACCTGGAATACGCCTCCCGCGCCTGGCAATTGGCCGATGGCCTGCAGGCCGGGCCGGAGGACCTTCGGGTCAGGAAAACCACGCCGGATTCATTTCTCGGCACGGGGCTGCACGAACTGCTGCAACGCCGCAACATCACCGAGCTGATCGTCTGCGGCATGCACAGCGAGTTCTGCATCGACACCACTACCCGCCGCGCCCTGGCGCTGGGCTATCCGGTGCGGCTGGTCGAGGACGCGCACACGTCCGCCGGCAATGCGGTGCTGAGCCCGCAACAAGTTGTGCAGCACCACAACCTGACGCTGGCCAATATCTCAAGCTTTGGGCCGACGGTTCGCCTGGTGACCACGCAGGCCCTGCAAATCGCGGCCTGAGCCAAGTTGCTCGTTTTTTAATAGCTGCCTGCGCTGTCATTGCCTGGGTTGCCACGCTTTTTTATATAAATCCTGCAACTGTCAAGCTCGTTGCGTAAGGCCAGGTCTGCCGGGCGTCTTTGCCACGGCTACCTCCACCAGAAAAAGAAAAGCATTGGTCAATTACTTGCTTACAAATTTTCCAACTGGTTTCCATCTGCTATGGCGCCCTGACTCGCCGGCGCGAACTGCCTGTTTTCAGCCGCTGCCGGCGCGCCACGCCGCTGTTTTAGCGGCAACCCGCCGCAAGCCGGCACCGGCCAACGCACTGGAAAAGGCAAGCCTTCACGATTACCCTATGGAACCATGAAACCCTTCGACACCATGACATGAACCCCCCCGAATCCCTCCAGGTCAACGCCGCGCTCGTCCACTACGACATGAACCGGGCGGGGCGGGATTTCGCGGTGGGCGATATCCACGGCGCCTTCAGCGCGCTGCAGCGGGCGCTCGACGGCATCGGCTTTTCGCCGGCCACCGACCGGCTGTTCTCGGTGGGCGACCTGGTGGACCGGGGGCCAGAGTCCGGGCAGGTGCTGGACTGGCTGGACAAGCCCTGGTTTCACGCCATCTGCGGCAACCACGACTTCATGACCTGGCGCAGCGCGCTGGGCCACCCGTGCCTGGATGTCGATCACCGGGCCAACGGCGGCCTGTGGCTCGACCAAGTGAGGGGCGATGAGCGCCAGCGCATTGGCGAGCGCCTGGCCGCGCTGCCCGTGGCCATGGAGGTGCAGACGCCCAAGGGCCTAGTCGGCCTGGTGCATGCCGACTGTCCGCACGACGACTGGGACGCGATGCGCCAGCCCTTGTCCCATGATGCGCTGGACTGCTGCCTATGGTCCAGGGAGCGCCTGCTTTGCGGCGATGCAGACCCCATCAAGCATGTCCGCGCCGTGGTGCATGGCCACACCACGCTGCCGGTGATGCAAGTGCTGGGCAATGTGTATTTCATCGACACCGGCGGCTGGCGGCCGGGCCAGGGGCATTTCACCTTGCTGGACCTGCACAGCCTGACCGCGCTGCTCGGGCCGCGGGCCGGCGGGCTGGCTTCCTGGCGCCACTAGAGCGCCCAGCAGTCCGAAAATCGAATTTAATACATCATTCAGGCCTGCAGCGCAGGTGTTGCCTGCGCTGCAGCTATTAAATAAATAGCAAATACCGCGTCGGCAAGCGTAGCGCCCGGCCTGGCCTGCTCCGGGCTGCGCGCCGCCGGTTTCCTACAGCTCATCGTAGAAGCCGCCGACAGCCAGCTGGCCGGGCGGCGGGTAGATTAGGCTGCATCTTTCTTTAAACTGCGGTTTTCAAATGACGCTGCCCGTTCCCGATTCGCTGGTTTTGCTGGGTTGCTGGCTGCGGCAAGCCGGCTACGCCTTTACCACCGTCACGCCCACCACCCATGGCCGCGTCAATGTGCGGCGTGGCGCCGAAGTCGCCAGCACGCTGCGCGATGTGTTCGGCTGGAGCCGTCCGTTTCCGGCTGATCTGCTACCGACCGCTCCCATGGTCTGGTTGCGTGACAGCGGCCTGGTGGCGCAGCGCGGCGAGCTGCTGCACAGCAAGGTGCGGTTTTCAACGCTGGGCGGCCAGCTTTACGCCCACTCGGCTTATCCCACGACCGCAGCGGACGCGGTGTTCTTTGGCCCCGATACCTACCGCTTCGCCGCGCTGATCGAAGCAGAGTTGGCCCGCCAGCCGCTTCCGGACGGCACCCGCATCCTCGACATCGGCTGCGGCGCCGGCCCCGGTGGCATCGCGGCGGCGCTGGCCAGCCCGGCGGGCCGCACGGAGCTGCTGCTGGCCGACATCAATCCGCAGGCGCTGGAGTTTGCCCGCGCCAATGCTGCGCTGGCAGGCCTGCCGGCGGTGCGGTTCCAACAAAGCGACCTGTATGAAGCGCTGGGCGACGGCTTTGACCTGATCGTCGCCAACCCGCCCTATCTGCTCGACGCCGGCGAGCGTACCTACCGCCACGGCGGCGGGCCGCTGGGCAGCGGGCTGTCGCTGCGCATCGTGCGCGAAGGATTGGCGCGGCTGGCGCCCGGCGGGCGGCTGGTGCTCTACACCGGCGCGCCGGTGGTCGATGGCCAGGATGCGTTCGGGCAGGAGGCGCAAGCGCTGCTGCGCCAGGCCGGCTGCCCTTTCAGCTACCGCGAGATTGACCCGGATGTGTTCGGCGAGGAACTCGACGCACCGGCCTACCGGCAAGCCGAGCGCATCGCCGCCGTGGCGCTGGTGGCGACGCGTCCGCTGGTGCTGGGCGGGCCAGCCGGGCCGGCGCCATGAGGTTCCTGGGCATCGGCGAATACAACGACCTGGGCGCCCTGTACCACGGGCTGGCGGCGCGCGGCCATGAGGTAAGGGTGTTCGTCGCGCATGAGGCCTCGAAAGACGTGTACGGCGGCATGCTCGACTTCACCGACGACTGGCAGGCCGAGCTGGGCTGGCTGCGCGAGGCTGGCGTGGATGGCATCGCCTTGTTTGAGTCAGCCATAAACGGACATGCACAGGATGCGCTGCGGCGGGATGGTTTTCAGGTGATTGGCGGCAGCGCCCTGGGCGACCGGCTGGAGGCCGAACGCGAATTTGGACAGGCGGCGCTGCGCGGCTTTGGCCTGTGCACCGCTGCCAGCCACGGCTTCACCGACTACGCCAGCGCCATTGATTTCCTGCGCCGGCGGGGCGGGCGCTTTGTGCTCAAGTTCAACGGCGCCGACAGCCCGCGCAGCCGCAACTACATCGGCGAGATGGACGACGCCGCCGACATGCTGGCGCTGCTGGGGATGTATCAAATGCACCATGCCGCGCAGCCGCTGCCCGACTTCGTGCTGATGCAGTTCGTACAGGGTGTGGAGGTCGGCGTCGGGGCCTATTTCAACGGCGAGGACTTCCTGGCGCCGGCCTGCATCGACTTCGAGCACAAGCGGTTCTTTCCGGGCGAACTGGGCGAGTTGACCGGCGAGATGGGCACCATCGTCAGCTACCGGGGCGCTGAAAAGCTCTTCGACGCCTCGCTGGCCAAGGTGGCGCCACTGCTGCGGGACAGCGGCTACTGCGGCTATATCAACCTGAACATGATTGCCAATGAGGACGGTTTGTGGCCGCTCGAATTCACCAGCCGCTTCGGCTACCCCGGCTTTGCAATCTGCGAGGCGCTGCACGAAGAAGGCTGGGAAGCGATTTTTCGCCGCATGCTGCGCCGGGACGGCCTGCGCATCTCCACCCAGCCCGGCTTTGCCGCCGGCGTGGTGCTGACAGTCCCGCCTTTTCCGTATTCGCACGGCTATGCCGAGCTGTCGAAGGGCGAGCCGATCTGCTTTCATCCGGGCATGACGGCCGCTGACCATGCCGCCCTCTATTTCGCCGAAGTGGCGCGGCTGGGCGGGCACCTAGTGACCAGCGGCAGCTGCGGCTATGTCGGCGTGGCGACCGGCACCGGCGCCAGCGTGCAGGCCGCCAGCGACGCGGCCTACCGGCTGGCGCGCAAGGTGGTCGTGCCCAACCTGCGCTACCGCCTGGACATCGGCGAGCGGGTATGGCAACACGACCTGGCGCGGCTGGCAGCGCTGGGCTGGCTGTGATGCCGGTTCCATTTCAGTCCGAGATCAAGCGTGAAGCCGGAGCACAGGCCTTGGCCTGGCCCAGGCAAGGCATCGCCATACCGGCTGGAAATGGACTGATGGAAATCGGTTGACGGCAGCGGTAGGAAGGCGCCGACGAGCAGCGGGGTAGCAAGCCTATAAACGCGCCTTGCTGGCCGGCCCAGACTGCAAGCTCTTCAACATCCATCAAAAATCAATGTTTGCTGCCGCCCACGAATGGAGACCGTCCCCCGCTGACAGCGCTTCACGCTCACTGCCCGCCAGCCCTTTGCCGCCACGCAATTTGCCGCCGCCCTCCACCGAGGGCAAGGTCCGCCAGTTGTACGAGCGCTTGCTGGCCGCCTCGCCCGACGAAGCGGCCCGGCTCGATGGGTATGCTTTTCTTGCGCATGCGCTGGAGCAGGCGCAGACCGAGGCGTGCGACCTGCCTGAGATGCCGCAGGACCTGAGCGCCTGGATGCATCATTCGGCACAGCTGGCCAGCGCCAAATACCGCTCTTACCTGGCCGAGCGCAAGGCCGGCCAGCCGCGCCGCTATTTCAAGAACCGCGCCCATGCGCTGTATTTTTTACGCGCGGTGGCGCCCACCAAGCTGGTCGATGGAGCCTGGCTCCACGGGGTGCTGGCGCACTGGCGGAACCCGCGTTTTGCCGACCTGATCGCCACCTATGTCGAGGAACTCGGCGAAGGCCGACCCGACAAGAACCATGTGCTGCTGTACCGCAGGCTGATGACCACCCATGGCCTGAGCCCGGCGGACGCGCTGCCCGATGATTTCTACACCCAGGGGGTGCTGCAGCTTGCCCTGGGCCTGAACGTGGAGGATTTTTTGCCTGAGGTGATCGGCTTCAACCTGGGTTATGAGCAGCTGCCGCTGCATCTTCTGATCACCGCCTACGAACTCAATGAGTTGGGCATCGACCCCTACTATTTCACTCTCCACGTCACCGTCGATAACGCCGACAGCGGGCATGCGCGGCGGGCGGTGCAGGCGGTGCTGGACAACCTGCCGCGCCTGGGCAGCCCGGACGATTTCTGGCGCCGGGTGCAAAGCGGATTTCGGCTCAGCAACGCCGGCACTGGCACCACCGAGGTCATCGCCGGTTTTGACATCGAGCGGGAAGTGACCCGCCTCTTTGCGCGCAAGAGCGCGACCGGACTGGGCGCGCATTCGGATTACTGCCGCGTGGCCGGCCGCAGCGTCAACGACTGGCTGGGCCAGCCAGAAGGCATGCCGGCTTTTTTGGCGGCGCTTGAGCAGGCCGGCTGGATCAAGCGCGGCGCGCCGGCGTCCGAGAGCCGCTTCTGGAAACTGCTGCAGGGCGAGAAGGCCGAGATGTTCGGCGTCTTCAGCCCGTACGAGCTGCAGCTGGTCCACGACTGGATTCGCGGCGATGCGGGTTCGGCGGACGGCCAGGCCCATGACGACGAGCCGGCGCTGCTGGCTGGCCAGCGCCGCGCCAGCTTCAGGGCGCGTGCGCGGCTGGCGCAGCGGCAAGCCGGCCTGACGGGCCTGGACCAGTTGCATCTGCTGGATGTGTCCCAGGATGAGTTGCTTGATGCCGACCTGCAGGCGCTGCAGGCAGAGCTGGCCGCCGCTGACGGCCTGGCTGGCCGCAAGCAGCTGCTGGTCCAGGCCATGTCGCCTGCCCTGCACTGGACGCCGGCGGGCCTGCATGCCACGCGGCAATTCCTGCGCCTGGGGAGCTGAAGCTGTCCAGGCCTGCCGCCAGGCAGGTCTTGAGCGTCTGGCGAGCGCCTGTTAAGCGGCTGACGAGGGTTTGCTGAAACGCCGCTTGCCTCAAATTGGTGCGTTTTCAACGATTAGCCTGTCCAGTTCCATTAGCATTGCCACTTTTGCAATCAGGAGTAAGGAATGGGCATGCTGGACTGGACCGAAAAAAGCAGCGCCGTGCTGCGCCAGGGCGGGGTCATCGCGCCCGATGAGCGCCTGCCGTGGCCGCAAACCGCCCTCATGGGCGTGCAGCATGTGATTGCGATGTTCGGCTCGACGGTGCTGGCGCCGCTGCTGATGGGGTTCGATCCCAACATTGCGATCCTGATGAGCGGCATCGGCACGCTGATCTTTTTTGCCGTCACCGGCGGCAAGGTGCCCAGCTACCTGGGGTCGAGCTTTGCCTTCATCGGCGTGGTGATTGCCGCGACCAGCTATGCCGGCAAGGGGCCGAATGCGAACATCGGCCTGGCGCTGGGCGGCATCATTGCCTGCGGCGCGGTGTACACAGTCATCGGCGCCTTGGTGCAGGCAGTGGGCACACGCTGGATCGAGCGCTTCATGCCGCCGGTGGTCACCGGCGCGGTGGTGGCGGTGATCGGCCTGAACCTGGCCGGCATTCCCATCAAGAACATGGCCGCCAGCAACTTCGATGCTTGGATGCAGGTGGTCACCTTCGTCAGCGTGGCGCTCGTGGCGGTGCTGGCGCGCGGCATGCTGCAGCGCCTCTTGATCCTGGTCGGGCTGATCGCCGCGTCGTTGATCTATGCGCTGCTGACCAACGGCCTGGGCCTGGGCAAGCCGATAGACCTCTCCGGCATGGCCAGCGCCGCCTGGTTCGGCCTGCCGGGGTTTGCCGCGCCGGTGTTCAGCACCCATGCAATGCTGCTGATCGTGCCGGTGGTCATCATCCTGGTGGCCGAAAACCTGGGCCACATCAAGGCGGTGACCGCCATGACCGGCAGGGACCTGGACCGCTACATGGGCCGGGCCTTCATCGGCGACGGCCTGGCGACGATGGTGTCGGGCAGCGCCGGCGGCACCGGCGTCACCACCTATGCCGAGAACATCGGCGTGATGGCGGCGACCCGCATCTACTCGACCGCCGTGTTCCTGC